>JABCYT010000613.1 GCA_013290035.1 Alphaproteobacteria bacterium | reverse complement strand
GCAGTGGCGGTTTATCAGATCTACGGCACATCGCTCGCCGCCCACATGGACAAGATGGGCCTGATCAACGAGCGCTTCACCGTGGCGCACGGCGTGTGGCTCGACGACGACGACATGAAGCGCCTGGGCGACCGCGGCGCCTCGGTCGCGCACAATCCCGGCTCCAACATGCGGCTGGGCAGCGGCATCGCCGACGTGCGCGGCATGCTCGACCACAAGGTCAATGTCGGCATCGGCACCGATGGCGCGAACTGCTCGGATAACCAGAACATGTATGAAGCGACGCGGCTCGCGTCGCTGGTCTCGAAGGTTCGGGGTCCGGACTGGCAGCGCTGGCTTGGCACCGAAGAGGCGCTGCTGGCGGCCACCGAAGGCAGCGCCCGCGCGCTCGGCTTGCACAAGCAGATCGACAAGGTCGCGCCGGGCTACAAGGCCGACATCGTCTTTCTCGACCTGCACCATATCAACTGGATCCCGACCAACGATCCGGTGAACGGCGTGGTCCATAGCGAGGATGGCAGCGGCGTGCACTCGGTGATGATCGGCGGCCGCATGATTGTGGAGAACCGCAAGATCCTGACCGTCGACCTGCCCAAGCTCGCGGCCCGGGCCGTCGCCTCAAAGGCCCGGCGCGCGCCGCTCACCGGCCCGGCGAAGAAGCTCTACCTGCAACTGGAGAAGGTCGTCGGTACGTTCTGTCCCGGCCTCGCCAAGGAGCCGCTGCACATCCATCGATACGGCGCGAGCCAGCACGCTCATTAAGCGCACACTGTCACCCCGAACGGAGCGAGGGGCCTTTAAGGCAACAGAAAGGTCCCTCGCTCCGCTCGGGATGACAGGAGTGCACTGATCGCCGTCTCGAGTTCCAGCACGTCGATGACGACGGCATCGGGCTCCTCTGCCGCCGAACGCGGGCGCTGGCGGCGATGGCGTCCGCCACGGAATTGGATCGCCGCCATGCCGAGCGCCTTCGCGGGTGCGATGTCGTTGTCGATGCGATCGCCCACCATGATGCAGGCGAACGGTGGCACGCCCAGAGTCTCGGCCGTCGCCAGGAACGCGCGCGGATCGGGCTTGCGAAAGCCGGTGACGCCGCTCAGGCCCTCATGGTCGAAAAGATCGCCGATGCCGGCGCGCGCCAGTTGCTCGCGCGCCGCTTCCGGCTGGTTGGCGACGATGCCGAGCTTCAGCCCGCGTTCGCGCAGGCGGCGCAACAAGCCGTCGATCTCGGGCCGGAGCTGGAAGACATCGAGGTTGCCGACCATGGCACGCAGACGCCGGCGGACGCGGTCCGTCGCCCGCGGATCGCCGCCGCACAATGTCTCGATCATGTGGGCGTAGGCGTCGGGCGCGAAGGCCGCGACGGCGGCCTCCGACGCCTCCTCGATCATCGCCGGATCAACGCGGATGCCCTCGAGCCCGCAGGCAGAGGCGATGGCGCCATCGACGGCGATTTCCCAGGCGAATTCCAGGTCCAGGGGACCGCCGACGTCGAAGAGAACCGCGCGATATCGCATTGGGGCATGTATGCGGCATACTGCAGCCAACCGCGAACCAAAAGGGAGCTCGCCATGACCGAGATAACCAGGCGCCTGTTGCTGGCAGGGACCGCCGCCGCGCCATTGGCCGGCTGGGCGCGCCTTGCCGACGCCGCCACGCCGAAGGACACCGCCGTCATCGCCAAGCAGATCGACGACATCATCACCCTCGATCCGGGCGAGGCCTATGAGTTGTCCGGCAACGAAATCTGTACGAACGTCTACGACCGGCTGCTGCGCTACGAGGCGGAGGACCTGAGCAAGCTGGTGGGCGGCGTCGCGGAGTCGTGGACCGTATCGCCCGACGGCAAGACCTTCACCTTCAAGATCCGGCCCAACCTCAAGTTCCAGTCGGGGGCGCCGGTGACGGCGGAGGACGTGGAGTTCTCCCTGCAGCGCGTCGTGCTCATGAACAAGACGGCGGCGTTCCTGCTCACCCAGCTCGGCTGGTCGAAGGACACCGTCAAGGACCTCGTGAAGGGCAGCGGCGACACGCTGACCTTAAAGATCACCGAGGATTTCGCCCCGTCCCTGGTGCTGAACCTGATGACCTCCATCGTCGCCTCGGTGGTGGAGAAGAAGGTCGCGCTGGCGCACGAGACCAACGGCGACATGGGCAATGGCTGGCTGAAGACCAACTCGGCGGCCTCCGGCGCCTTCAAGCTGGTCTCCTGGAAGGCCAACGAAAGCGTCAGCCTGGAAGCCTATCCCGGCTTCCGCATGGGCGGCCCGACCATCAAGCGCGTGGTCGTCCGCCACGTGCCGGAGCCGGCCTCGCAGCGGCTGCTCCTGGAAAAGGCGGACGCCGACTTCGTCCGCGACCTGACCCCGGATCAGATCAAGCCGCTGGCCGGCAACCCCGATATCAAGGTGGAGTCCTTCAAGGCCGCCAACACCTTCTACATGGGCCTGAACCTGGGCTACGAGCCGCTGGCCAATCCCAAGGTGCGCCAGGCGATGAAGATGCTGGTGGACTACGACGGCATGGTGAAGAGCTTCCTGGCCGGCCGCTTCTTCGTCCAGCAGAGCTTCCTGCCGCTCGGCTTCTTCGGTGCCATCGCCTACGCCCCCTTCAAGCTCGACGTCGCCAAGGCGCAGGCGCTGCTGGCCGAGGCCGGCTACAAGGACGGCTTCACGGTCAAGATGGCCGCGCCCAACGCCCCGCCGTGGACCGAGATCTCGCAGTCCGTGCAGCAGACCATGGGCCAGGCCGGCATCAAGGTGTCGATCGAGCCGATGGAGCTGAAGGCGGTGATCAGCCAGTACCGCGGGCGTGGACACCAGATCGCCATGCTCTCCTGGGGCCCCGACTATTTCGACCCGCACACCAACGCCGACAGCTTCGTGCACAACGACGACAACTCCGACACGCCGAAGATCAAGCCGATCGCCTGGCGCAACAAGTGGTTCATCCCCGACATCACCAAGGAGATGCTGGCCGCGGCCAAGGAGCTCGATACCGGCAAGCGCGCCGAGCGATACGCCGCGCTGCAGAAGACGGTGACGGACGAGGGCCCGTACATCTTCATGTTCCAGAACAACAGCCAGGTCGCGCGGCGCGTGACGGCGACCGGGTACAGCCCCGGCATCACCGAGGACCTGCACTTCTTCCGCACCATCCGGAAGTCCTGACGCGT
>JABCYT010000612.1 GCA_013290035.1 Alphaproteobacteria bacterium | reverse complement strand
AGGGGAGTCAATCACGGCGGCGATCGATCGGGCGCGCCGCACTTGCCCGGTCCGAGCTTCCGCACGGCCTCCTCGACCGACAGGAATACGTGGTCCGCGCCGATGATTTCCACCAGGCCCGAGCGGCCTGCCTGATCCTGGGCCCGCTCCTCCGACAGTCGGGCGATGGCGATCGTGATGCCTTGTGCCTTGAGGTCGGCAACAGCCTGCTGCAGGATTTTCGCCCCGGTATAGTCGATGTCGATGATGCCACTGGCCTCGATGACCAGAAGCTTCACCGGCGGGCGCTTGGCTGCGACAGCCGAATCGATGTTGGCGCGGATGCGCTCGGCATTGGTGAAGTTGAGCGGCGCGGCGGGAGCGAAGACCAGCACGCCGGGCTCGAACTCGCCGTGCTCGACCCGGCTCGGCGGCCACCACACCGTGGTTCCCGGCACCCGCGCCAACTCCACGCAGTAAGGCCGGGCGACGTTGTAGAGGCTGTGCATGAAGGACAGCACGATGGCGAGCAGCACGCCGGTCTCGATCGGCATGACGACGACCAGTCCGGCGCTGGCCGCCACCAGGAGGATTTCGAATCCGCCTCGGCGATAGATCTGGATCATTTCGTTGAGGCGGAAGATGCGCAGCGCGATGTAGACGAGGACACCGGCAAGAGCTGCCTGCGGAAGATAGACCGTCAGACCCGATGCCAGGGCGACCAGTGCGATCATCAAGGCGACGGCGGCGAGCGAGGCGATCTGCGAGCGCCCGCCGGAGTCGCGGACGATCGCCGTGCTGGGCGGACTCGAATCGACGGGGAAAGCACCGACCAGGCCGGCCAGGATGCTGCCGGCGCCGACTCCGGCAAAGTCGCGGCTCACATCGTCGGGCTTCTTGTCGTCAGATGGGAAGGTGGAGGCCACCGCCGCCGTCTGCATGATGCAGACCATGGCGATCACCAGGGCCAGCGGCACCAGGTGGCCCAGCTCATTAGTATCGGGGAAGGCCGGCAGGGCGAGCGTCGGCAGGTGCGCCGGCAGGGCACCGAGGACGGAGACGCCGCGTGCCTCGAGATGGAACTGGGCCACGGCAAGACCCGCCGCGACCAGACCGATCAGCGCGCCCGGGACGCGGGAACTGATCTGCGCCGTGACGATGGTGGCGGCCAGCACGCCGGCGCCGATCGCCAGCGCATAGATATTGGTTTCCCCGAGACGGCCGACGATATGGACGAGGCGCAGGAGAATGTGGCCTTGCTCTTCGGAGATACCCAGAACGGTCGGCAGCTCGCCGATGATGATGTGGATGGAGATTCCGGCCAGGAACCCCGTGGTGACCGGAATCGAGAGCAGGGTGGCCAGCCAGCCGGCGCGGAACAGGCCGACGATCACGAGAACGGCACCAACCATGAGGGCAAGGAGCGTGGCCAGGTGGGCATAAGGCGCGTTGTTGGCGACCGCCATCGAGGCCAGAGCGCCGGCGAAGATCGGCGCGATGGTCGAATCCGCCTGGACCGACATGAACCGGTTGGCGCCGAAGGCGGCGAAAGCGAGCGATCCGGCGGCAAAGGCATAGAGTCCGGTCTCGGGCGGCATTCCCGCCAGCCGGGCGGTGGCGAGCTGGCCCGGGATGGCAATCGCCGCCAGCATGAGCCCGGCGACCAAATCGCTCGGCAGCCATCCCATCCGATAGCCGCGCAGCGAGGCGAAAAGCCAGTGAAGCATGGCGGCGCCGCTAGCCAGCGAGATGCAGGAAGGGTTTGATCGCCTGCCAGAAGCCTTCGGGATCCTGGATATGCGGCGAGTGCCCGCACTGCGGCAGTTCGACCAGCGCAGCGCCGGGAATGCCGGCGGCAAGTTCGTGGGAGAGGGCAGGTGGCGTCGCCGTGTCACGCAGGCCGACCACGACCAGCGTGGGATTGCGAATCGTGCCGAGCTCGGCGCGTCGATCGAACTTGGCGAGCGCGCGGCAAGCAGCGGCGAAGTATTCCGGCTTTGCGGCCCGCAGGCTCGCCTTGCGTTCCTCGGCGATTGCCGGATGTGCGGCAAGGAAGTCGTCGGGAAACATTCGCTGCAGCGCGGTGGCGAGAACGGCTTCCATGCCGCCATTCTCGACCTTTTCGGCCATGGTGCGAAAGGCGCCTTTGCCTTGCAGCGGAATGGCGGCGCCGGTGTCGACCAGGACCAGACGGTCGAACAGCCCGCCGTGCCGGACGGCCAGCGCCACCGAGACGAAGCCGCCGAAGCCGTTGCCGAGCAGGTCGGAATCGCCGGACAGGCCGAGCTTCGGCAAGTTGCTGGGCGATGCGATCGGCCATCTGCTCGAGCCCGGGCCCGGCCGGCGCCGAAGTGCCGAAACCGGGCAGATTGACCAGCCAGACGCGCCGCTCGGCGGCCAGACGCGGCGCGATGCGATCGAAGGCGGTGCGGTCCGAAAGCAGCGAGTGCAGCAGCACCAGATTACGTCCCTTGCCCATCTGCACGACGTCGAGCGGGGAATTGTCGGAGGTCATTTCGCGCGGGCTCATCACAAAATCGAGATAGGCCAGGACCGGCAGCCCGTGACATTATTACTGTGCGCGCAACGACGTGCACAACGGTCCGGCGGACAATGGTCCGAGGGGGACCGCCAAGAAGAACGTTCGGGGGAGACATCCAATGGCGTCAGCGGTGAATACCGGCGCGCGGCTCGACCGGCTGCCGATATCCTCGTTTCACTATCGCATCTTCTGGCTGATCGGCGCCGGCATGTTCTTCGACGGCTACGACCTTTATGTCGGCGCTTCGGTGCTGGGCGCCGCGGTGCAGACGAAATTTGCCGTGCTGGCCCAGGTGCCGCAGTTCATCTCCTGGACCTTCGTCGGCATGACCATCGGATCGGTGGTTGCCGGCTTCCTGGGCGATCGCTTCGGGCGACGCTTCACCTACCAGTTCAACCTGGTCGTTTTCGGTCTCGCGTCCTTTGCTGCCGCGGCGGCGCCCAGCATGGATTGGCTGATCGCGGCCCGCTTCGTGATGGGCCTGGGCCTCGGCGCCGAGATCGTGGTCGGCTATTCCACCATGACCGAATTCGTGCCGCCCGCCTCGCGCGGCCGCTGGATGGCTTTCATGGCCTTCATCGTCGTTGCCGGCTTTCCCGCCACGTCGATCATCAGCACGCTCGTCATCCCGGACTTCGGCTGGCGGCCGATGTTCGCCATCGCCGGCGTCGGCGCCCTGATCGT
>JABCYT010000611.1 GCA_013290035.1 Alphaproteobacteria bacterium | reverse complement strand
CGTGACCGTGGGCGACGCCGTCCGCTTCATCGAATCGGAGCTCGCCGGCGAATCTCCGTCGTCTCGACCGGAGCGCCCCTCGACTTCGCTCGGGGTAAACTCCACGCGGAGCGGAGAGACCTTCTCGCCACAATAAGCGGCGTATCGTTGAGAGAAGATCTCTCCACTCGGGGTGGAGTCTGCCCCGAGCGAAGTCGAGGGGCCCTCGGTCGAGACGACGGGAGTGGTCCGCCTGCCGAAGGGCCATGGGCCTTCCATGTTGCCGCAGCCATGCGCCACTCCTAGAGTCACTTCGGGGATACAAGGAAGGGACCTAATAATGAACACCAACCGCATGCGCCGTCGCGACGTCGTGTCCTTGCTGGGCGGCGCTGCCGCCATGGGCGTCGCCGGACCGGCGTTCGGCCAGGCCGAGCCCGCCAAGCCGGCGCAGATCGTGGTCAACCATTCCGGCGGGTCGATGGGCTCGGCCATGCGCAAGGCCTTCTTCAACGGCTACGAGAAGAAGTACGGCATCAAGGTCGTCGAGACGAGCCCGGCCGATTTCGGCAAGCTGCGCGCCATGGTCGATTCGGGCAACGTCGAATGGGACGTCACCGAGATCGGCGGCCAGGACGCGATCCGCGCCGTCAAGCTCGGCCTGGTGGAGAAGATCGACGACAAGATCGTCGACCGCTCGAAGTACCCCGAGAAGGTGCGCACGCCCTACGTCTTCGCCTCCTCGGTCTACACCACCATCATCGGCTACCGCACCGACGTCTTCAAAGGCGGCAGCCAGCCCAAGAGCTGGGCGGATTGGTGGGACGCCAAGAAATTCCCCGGGGCGCGCTCGATGCGCAACCATCCGACCGACAACCTCGAATTCGCGCTGATCGCCGACGGCGTGCCGATGGACAAGGTCTATCCCATCGATTTCGACCGCGCCTTCAAGAAGCTCGACCAGATCAAGCCGCATGTCACGGTGTGGTGGTCGACCGGCCAGCAGCCGGCCCAGCTCCTGCTCGACAAGGAGGTCGTGCTGGCGACGGGCTGGAACGGCCGCTTCTACGACATCATCAAGAAGGGCGCGCCGGTCGAGATCGAATGGAACGAGGGCGCGCTGAAGCAGGGCAGCTTCGTTATTCCCAAGGGCGCCAAGAACCAATATTGGGCGCAGAAGATGCTGGCCGAGATGTCGGTGCCGCAGCAGCAGGCGGTCTACGCCTCCGAACTCGGCTATCCCGGCCTCAACCTCGAATCGCTCAACTACGTCGACGCCAAGGTGAAGCCCTATTTGCCGACGCAGTATGTCGACAAGCAGTTCTGGATCAGCGACGAGTGGTACGCCGAGAACGGCAACAAGGCCGTCGAACTGTGGAACGCCTGGATGCTGAAGAAGGCCTAGGGAGTGGCGGAACGGGCGAGGGCGCGTACGGCGGAGCTGCGCGTCGAGGGCGTGACCAAGCGCTTCGGCGAGGTCCTGGCGCTCGACGGCGTCTCGCTCGCGGTGACCGAGGGCGAGCTGTTGACCATCCTCGGCCCCAGCGGGTCGGGCAAGACCACGCTGCTCAAGGTCGTGGCGGGCTTCGAGGCGCCCGATGCGGGCACGGTGCGGGTCGATGGTGCTGCAATCACCACCCTGCCGCCGGCGCGCCGCGACATCGGCATGGTGTTCCAGAACTACGCGCTGTTTCCCC
Source organism: Alphaproteobacteria bacterium (assembly GCA_013290035.1). Classification (GTDB taxonomy): domain Bacteria; phylum Pseudomonadota; class Alphaproteobacteria; order Reyranellales; family Reyranellaceae; genus Reyranella. Next base: position 1,544 of record JABCYT010000611.1, on the reverse strand, counting down.
ATCTCACGGTCAGGGGCAACGTCGCTTTCCCGCTTGAGATGCGCAACATTGCGCGCACCGAGATCGATCGCCGGGTGGGCGAGGCCTTGGCGCTGGTCGAGCTGGCGGGCTACGAGGCGCGGCTGCCGCGCCAGCTCTCGGGCGGCCAGCAGCAGCGCGTGGCGCTGGCGCGCGCCATCGTCTTCAACCCGCGCCTGCTGCTGCTCGACGAGCCGTTCGGCGCGCTCGACCGCAAGCTGCGCGAGACCATGCAGCTCGAGGTGCGCCGCCTGCAGCGCCGGCTTGGCCTCACCACGATCTTCATTACCCACGATCAGGAGGAGGCGCTGGTGCTGTCCGACAGGATCGCGGTGATGAACAAGGGCACCATCCAGCAGGTCGCCACGACGACCGAGATCTACGAGCGGCCGGCCAACGATTTCGTCGCCGACTTCGTGGGCGAGAGCAACATCTTCCACGGCACCTTGACCGAACCCGGCGTGGTCACGCTGTCCGCCGGCCGCCGGCTCATGGTGAACAGGGCGGGCCGCGTCGGCGATCGCCTGGGCGTGCTGATGCGGCCCGAGCGCTTTGCCGGCAGCGGCGCCAACACCTTTTCCGGCGAGGTGCTGGAGGCGGTCTATCTCGGCGCCTCGTTCAAGCTCCGCCTGGCCTGCGCCGATGGTCTGGAGCTGCTCGTCCGCCAGCCCGCGCGCGGCACGCTGCCGGCGGCCGGCCAGACGATCGAAGTCGGCATCGACCCGGACGCGATTCATGTCTTTTAGACACGCGGATCGCGATCCCCATGCCGTCATCCTGAGCGCAGCGAAGGATCTCATGCCCGTGGCAAGCGGCGATGAGATCCTTCGCTGCGCTCAGGATGACAGGGGTGTTGGGGCGCGCTCCCAGCCATGAACCGGTACATCTTCCCGGCGCTGCCCGCGCTGATCCTGCTTCTCGCCTTCTTCCTCTTCCCGGTCGTGCGCATGCTGGGCTTCAGTGTCGAGGCGGGCACGCTCGACTGGTATGCCAAGGCGCTGGGCGAGGGGCTCTATCTCCAGGTGTTCTGGAACACCTTCGAGATCGCCTTGCTGGTTACCGGCTTCTGCCTGCTGCTGGGCTATCCGCTGGGCTTCCTGATCGCCACCACGACGCCCGGCTGGGCGACCCTGGGCTTCATCTTCGTCCTGCTGCCGCTCTGGACCTCCGTTCTGGTGCGCACTTACGCCTGGATGGTGCTTCTCGGCCGCAACGGCATAATCAATCGTTGGCTGCTCGATGCCGGGATCATCGGCGATCCGCTGCCGCTGTTGCACAATTTCACCGGCGTGCTGATCGGCATGGTGCATGTGCTGCTGCCCTACATGGTGCTGCCGATCTATGGCGCGGTGCGCCGGCTCGATCCCGCCATCGTTGCCGCGGCGCAAGGGCTCGGCGCCTCGAACTGGCGCATCTTCTGGCGCATCTATTTCCCGCTCACGCTGAACGGCATCTTCGCGGGCTCGGTACTGGTCTTCGTGCTGTCGCTCGGCTTCTTCATCACGCCGGCCTTGCTGGGCGGTGGC
>JABCYT010000610.1 GCA_013290035.1 Alphaproteobacteria bacterium | reverse complement strand
GGCGCTGGTGTCGAGCGACGAGCGCGCCACGTCGCTGATCTTCCGAACCCTGCGCAACACCAGCCGGGTCTACGGCAACTCGGTCGCCAAGAAGGCGATCGAGATGGAGCACGAGGGCAAGACCATCCAGGAGATCGGCCCCATTGTCGCGGGAGCAAAGGGGCGTGTCGTCTACGAGACCGGCGACATGGAGCACGGCGTCTGGTCGGCCGGCACGGTGATGGGCCTGATCCAGGACATCCCGACCTGCAAGGAGCTGGTCGAGCGCATCGTGCGCGAGGCCGAGGAGATGATCCGCGGCCGTCTTTCCAAGGCGATCGCCGCCTAGACGGCGGCAACGCGCCGCCGCCGCCACCAGCGAACGGCGAGACCGATCAATGGTGACGGCAAGCAAGCCTGGATGACGTCCGGTCCCGCGTCGGCGAACATGCAGTTCCAGCCGGTCTGATTTCCGATCAGGCAGTCGTACGAGGAGATCGCGAAGGCGATCGCCGAAAGCATCAACGGATTGGCGAAGGTCGCCACCAGCCAGAGCTTCCAGCCGGCCGCCTCGAAGCCGGGTCGCCACCAGCAGACCAACGAGCCGATGGCGGCGTTGGCCGCCAGCAGGCTGCTGAAGACCAGAACCGCCTTCAGATCGAGGAAAGCGCCGGCGACTGCGCCGACCAGGAAGGCTCCGACCACATGGCCGTAGACGAAGGGATGGATACGCCGCACGGCCTAGACTGGCATGACGCCACGGCGCGGCGCCGGCCCGGCGTAGGTCTCGGCGCTGACCGGCGCGCCCAACGTCTTCAATGCTGCGCGCTGTTCGGCGATCGGCACGCGCAGTACGGCATCTTCGATCCGAGCCAGCTTGGCGAACGCAGGCTCGGCCAATGTGCGCGCCATCCAGGCGGCGGCGCGGGGCCAGTGCGTCGCATCGATCTGGAAGCGCACCCAGCCGGCGTTGCGAAAGAAGGCGGCGATGGCGATATCGGCCAGCGACAGGATGCCGAAACGAAAACCCTCCACCGGCGCCTCGGCTTCGAGATAGTCGAGCACCGCCGGCACATCTTCCTTCAAGGTGCGATCGACCAGCTCGCGATCTCCCTTCTCGCCCCACACCGAGGGGCGGATGGCGATCTGGTTGAACAGCCGCCAGATGAAAACGTCGCCCATGCGCGTGTCGGCGAATTCCTCCAGCCAGCGTGCCCGCGCGCGGTCGCGAATGTCGGCCGGCAGCAGCGCCGGCGCGGGTTCTTTGTCCTCGATGTACTGGCAGATCACCGAGGAGTCGCTCAGCACCAGGTCGCCGTCGACCAGCACCGGAATGCGCCGGAGCGGGCTCAGCCTGGAGAAGCGGTCGTCGCCGAAGAACGGCACGATGTGATCGACCTCGTAGGCGATGCCCTTGATCTCCAGGCACACCAGGACCTTGCGCACATAAGGCGATAGATAGCTGCCGATGACCAGCAGCGGCTTCATACCAGGTTGATCCGGCAGCCGCAGACTTCGACCTGCGCCGGCCCGAGCTTGCGGCCGCGCTTGTGGGCGGCCGCCAGGATGCGTTCGCGATCGACGGCCCTGACGTCGTAGGCCGATACGCCCGGTCCGCGGGTATCGACGATCGGCACGAAACGAACCTGCCCGCCGTCGAGGTCGTCGTCGAGGCGGATGATATTGTCCACGGCCGGACGATCGAGGATCTTCGACCACGTCGCGGCCGCCTTGTCCGGATCGTCATGCTGGATCTCGACGCCGGCCAGGCCATTGGTGACGTCCGAGCGGGCGTGCTTCAGCCAGCCCTTCTCGGCCGGCGGCCACCACAAGGCGGGAGCGACGCCCGTGGGCGCGAAGGTCGTGTCGAGCGACAGCAGCACGCCCGACGTGTCGGCGGGATGAAAGTGCGTGTACTGGTATTCCGGCAGGTCCTTCTGCGCCACGGCGCGGACGCCGAGATCGGTGACCCGCTGGCGCTCGGCTTTGGCGTCGTCGACCTGGATGATCACCATGTAGCCGCCGTCGCCGTGGCGCCGCTCGATGTAGCGGCCGGCCGACGTGCCCTCCTGGAAAGGTGTGACGATCTCGAGGAAGTCGTGGCCGGTCGGGCAGACGACATTGACCAGGCCCCACTTGGCGACGCCGGGATCGCGAAAGGCAACCTCGATACCGAGGATGTCGCACAGCTCCTCGCGCGAGCTTTCGAGGTCCTTGGTAACGAAGACGCATTGCCGGAGCTTCATCGTCATCGGGTCCCTCCCATTCCGTGGCTGTACGGTCTATCGTAACGCCATGCGGACCGTGTGGACCATGGGCTTCGTGGCGGCGGCCGCGCTTTCGTTCTGCTTCCCGGATTTCATCGTCTTCCGCTTCACCCAGGCCGCGATCTGGGCGATTGCGCTGGTCGGCTTGGTGATCCTGTGCGGGGTGAGCGGCCAGTTCTCCTTCGCCCAGGCCGGCCTGTTCGGCATCGGCGGCTATGCCGCCGCGTTCCTGGGCAGCCACACGCCCTTCTCGGTCTATTGGGGGCTGCCGCTGGCGCTGCTGCTGGGCTTCGCCGCGGGCTACGGCGTGGGCCGCGTCGCGGCGGGCTACAGCCTGTGGACCCAGGCCCTGGTGACCTACGCCTTTGCCATCGCCTTCCCGCAGCTCCTGCGCTACCGGCTGATCGAACGCTGGACCGGCGGCGTGCAGGGCCTCTATCTCGACTTCCCCGCGCCGCCTGCGGAGTTTCTGAGCAACGACCGCTGGGCCTTCCTGATGGCGTTGACGCTGCTGGGGGCGGGCCTGTGGCTGGCGCACAACCTGATCGACAGCCGGTCCGGCCGCGCGCTTCTGGCCACACGCGACGACGAGCTGGCAGCGGCGGCGCAGGGCATTCGCGTCGTGCAGGTGCAGGCGACGGCGTCGGGCATCGCCGGCGCCTACCTGGCGCTGGCCGGCTGCCTGTCGGCCTACCAGTTCGGCTTCGTCGGCCCGACCAGCTACAACTTCGCGCTCTCGGTGCAGATGCTGTTCGGCCTGGTGATCGGCGGCATGCATTCGCCGGGCGGCGCCATCCTGGGCGGGCTGTTCCTGCAGTTCTTCCCCGACGTCACCGCCGGACTCGGCAAGGGGCTTTCAGCCCTGCTCTATGCAGTGCTGCTGATCGCCGCCATCGTCGCCATGCCCGAGGGCATGGCGGGGGCGCTCAAGCGTCTGTCCACTTCCCTCCCCCGTCCTACGGGGGAGGTGCCCCCGAAGGG
>JABCYT010000609.1 GCA_013290035.1 Alphaproteobacteria bacterium | reverse complement strand
GCACAATGCCGGACTCGTCGTTTTCGCAAGTCTTGAGGAAACCGGTCCGGCGGTGTGGGATCGCATGGTCGCAATCGGTGTCGATGCCCCGTTCCATCTCGCGCGCGCCGCGGTTCCGCACATGCGGCGCCAGGGCTATGGGCGCATCGTGCTCACCACCTCGGGCCGCGCGATGCGAGCCGAGGATTGCGTGCCCGGGCTGATCGCCTACTCGGCAGCCAAGATGGCGCAGGTCGGTCTCATGGTCGGTCTGGCGGCGGAGCTGCGCGATACGGATATCCGGGTCAACGCGGTGTCGCCCGTCGCGGCGACCCGCGTGTTGCGCCGAGACGCGCCGGGGCTCCGACCCGAACTGGTCGCGCCCGGAGTCGCATTCCTGGCATCGTCGGCCTGTACGACATCCGGCGCCGTGCTGAATGCGGCGGGAGGCCGCTTCTCCGCCGCGTGGTGGGATCGCAGCGACGGGCTGGATCTCGGACCCATGCCCGCTTCCCCCGAGGACATCGCGATCCGCTGGCGACAGATCGCCGGATCATGATCGAACGGCGCCCGTCATCAGCTCGACGGTGACGCCGCTGAGATGAAGCGGATAGTGTCGCGGATCTGGTGGATGAGGGACATTTCCGGAGTCCCTGCGGCAATCCTTGCACATTGACGCCTGAACGCTCCACCCGTATAGACGCCGCGGGCCACGCTCCCCCACCGGAGTGCAGCTCTTCTGTAAGGGAGAGGTTAGATGAAGCCGAACATGCGTCCGGCGCGTCCCGATTTTTCATCCGGACCCTGCGCCAAGCGTCCTGGCTGGACGCCCCAAGTCCTTCTAGACGCCGCCGTCGGGCGGTCCCACCGATCCAAGCTCGGTAAGAAGAAGATCGTCGAGGCGGTCGATCGCACGCGCGCGCTCCTGGGCATTCCCGCCGACTATCGCATCGCCATCGTGCCGGCCTCGGACACCGGCGCCGTCGAGATGGCGCTGTGGTCGCTGCTGGGCGTCCGGCCGGTCGACATGCTGACCTGGGAGAGCTTCGGCGAGGGCTGGGTCACCGATGTCGTGAAGCAGCTCAAGCTCAAGGACGCCCGCGTGCTCAAGGCGCCCTACGGCCAGATCGCGGACCTGAAGCAGGTCGACTGGAAGCACGACGTCGTCTTCACCTGGAACGGCACGACCTCTGGCGTGAAGGTGCCCGACGGCGACTGGATCGCCGCGGACCGCGAGGGGCTCGCCATCTGCGACGCCACCTCGGCTGTCTTCGCCATGGATCTGCCGTGGCTAAAACTCGATGTCGTGACCTGGTCCTGGCAGAAGGTGATGGGCGGCGAGGGTGCGCACGGCATGCTGGTCCTCTCGCCGCGCGCCATTCAGCGGCTGGAGGGCTACACGCCGGCCTGGCCGCTGCCCAAGATCTTCCGCCTGACCTCGGGCGGCAAATTCTCCGACGCCATCTTCAAGGGTGACACCATCAACACGCCGTCGCTGCTCTGCGTCGAGGACGCGATCGACGGCCTGCGCTGGGGCGAGAGCGTCGGCGGCCTCAAGGCGCTGATGGCGCGCTCCGAAGGCAATCTTGCGGTGCTCGAGAAGTTCGTGGCCGGGCGTCCCTGGATCGCCTTCCTGGCGGCCGACAAGGCGGTGCGCTCCAACACCTCGGTGTGCCTCAACATCGCCGCGCCGTGGTTCGCAGCCCTGCCGGCCGACAAGCAGGCGGCGGCGGCCAAGAAGATGGCCGACCTGCTGGAGAGCGAGAAGGCGGGTTACGACCTGGGCTCCTACCGCGACGCGCCGCCGGGCCTGCGCATCTGGTGCGGGGCGACCGTCGAAAAGAGCGATCTCGAAGCCCTGCTGCCCTGGCTCGACTGGGCCTATGGCGAGATCGAGCGAGAGTTTGGCGCCAAAGCAGCCTGAGGAGTTCTTTTAGTCATGGCAAAACCCAAGGTGCTTATCTCCGATGAGCTCTCGCCGCGTGCGGTCGAAATCTTTTCCGAGCGCGGCTGCGACGTCGACTTCAAGCCCGGCCTGAAGCCGGCCGAGCTGCGCGCCATCGTCGGCAACTACGAGGGGCTGGCCATCCGCTCGGCGACCAAGGTCACGGCCGAGGTTCTGGCCGAGGCCAAGAAGCTGAAGGTCGTCGGCCGCGCCGGCATCGGCGTCGACAATGTCGACATCAAGTCGGCCACGGCGCACGGCGTCGTGGTCATGAACACGCCGTTCGGCAACGCCATCACCACGGCCGAGCACGCCATCGCCCTGATGTTCGCCGTGGCGCGCCAGATCCCCGACGCCAACGCCTCGACCCAGGCCGGCAAGTGGGAGAAGAACCGCTTCATGGGCACCGAGCTCAGCTTCAAGACGCTGGGGCTGATCGGCTGCGGCAATATCGGCTCGATCGTGGCCGAGCGCGCCATTGGCCTCAAGATGCGCGTGGTGGCCTACGATCCGTTCCTGTCGGACCAGCACGCCCAGGAGCTCGGGGTGGAGAAGGCGACGCTCGACCAGGTGCTGGCCCGCGCCGACTTCATCACCGTGCACACGCCGCTCACCGAGCAGACCAAGAACATCCTCTCGCGCGCCAATCTGATGAAGACCAAGAAGGGCGTGCGCATCATCAACTGCGCGCGCGGCGGCCTGGTCGACGAGCTGGCGGTGCGCGACCTCTTGGTCTCGGGCCACATCGCCGGCGCCGGCTTCGACGTCTTCACCGAGGAGCCGGCCACGACCAACGTCCTGTTCGGCGCGCCCAACCTCGTCAGCACGCCGCACCTCGGCGCCGCCACGGTGGAGGCGCAGGAGAACGTGGCGCTGCAGGTCGCCGAGCAGATGGCCGACTACCTGCTGACCGGCGCCGTCGTGAACTCGCTCAACATGCCCAACGTCTCGGCCGAGGACGCGCCCAAGCTTGCGCCCTATCTCGAGCTCGCCGAGAAGCTCGGCTCGTTCGCCGGCCAGCTCACCGACACCGACATCAAGGCGGTGTCGATCGAGTACGAGGGCCAGGTGGCGGCGCTCAACATCAAGCCGCTGAGCCAGGTCGCGCTGATGGGCGTGCTGCGCCCGCAGCTCAATTCGGTGAACATGGTCAACGCGCCGGTGATCGCCCGCGAACGCGGCATCGAGGTGGCCGAGGTCAAGCACGAGCGCGCCAGCGACTACACGTCGATGATCCGGCTCACGGTCACCACCGAAAAATACACCCGCGCCGTCACCGGCACGCTGTTCGGGGGCAAGCATCCG
>JABCYT010000608.1 GCA_013290035.1 Alphaproteobacteria bacterium | reverse complement strand
AGGCGGCCATCGCGCTTGCCGAACGGATCGGGCTGAGACCCTCGTTCGAAACGGCGCGCATGTATACCGGCCCCGACCCCAAGGTCGATTACGCCGGCCTGTTCGGCGTTACCAGCCTCGAGCTGGGCTGACCCGGCCCTTGTCGCTGTCCTTGGTCTAGCGCGCCCGCGCCGGCATCAAGGCGAGCCACAACGACAGCACCGTCGAGGCGATGGCCAGCGCCTGCAGCGGCGAGAGGGGCTCATGCAGGATCAGCACGCCGCTCACAATGGCCACGATGGGAATGGCGATGGCGGAAAGGCCCGCGACCTGGGCGGGCAGAAGCTTCACCAGGGCGAACCAGGCGACGGTGCCCAGCGCCATGGGAACGGCGCCGGTGTAGATCGTGGCGGCCAGCGCCTGGGTCGACGGCCAGCGTGTCGGCAGGCCGTCGATCAGCAGGGCGCCGAGCACGATTGGTGGCAGGGTGATCACGACCTGCCAGAAGGTGAGCGACAGGCCCATGCCTTGCCAGCTCGTGCGCTTGACGACGAAGGTGCCGACGGCCCAGCAGAAGCCCGCGAACAGGCCCCAGAAGAGCCCCGCCGGCGCGTGCGCGTAGCTCGCGAAGTTGGGCACCATCAGCGCCACCACGGCGGCAGCGCCGATCAGGATCGCGACCAGCAGGCGGCCGGTCAGGCGCTGGCCGAACACGGCGAAGCCGATCAACGCCACCCACAATGGCATGGTGTAGGCCAGCACCGAGGCGTGGCCGGACGGGATATAGAGCACGGCGAGCGACGTCGCGATGTTCCAGATGAAGAGGTTCATCGCCGATGCCGCGACCAGCGCCGGCCACTTGCCGCGCGGCACCGCGAAGCTCTCGCCGCGCGCCAGCATGATCGCCAGCAGGACCACGGTCGCGGTGAGCAGAACGACGGCGCGGAAGGTGAGCACCGGCAGCTCGTCCAGCGCGATCTTGAAGAGCGGCCAGTTTGTGCCCCAGACGAGGGTGAGGGTGGCCAGCAGCGCCAGCACCTTCGGCGATACGCGAGTCATGACGGAATTTGCCGGCGGGAAATCAGGCCTGGTGCTCTTCGGGCGCCTGCAAATAGCAGCCGTTGATCCGCCAGCTGCCGTCGGGCAGTCGCGTCATCGGATAATAGGCGGTGACCGGCCGGCCGTCGGGACCGATGACATGGACCTTCTGCGTGACCTGGCCGTCCAGGGTCACGATCTCGGCGAAGTCGAACGCCTGGGGGCGATAGACCGGCTGATAGCCTTGGCGCACCATGTCCATGAAGATCTCGGACGAGCCGAACATGCCGCGGATCGAGGGCGAGGCGTAGCCGAAGGCAGCGTCGCCGTCGTCGCGCCGGAAGGCATCGACCTGGGACTGGATGATGTCGCGGATTGCCGCGCGGTCGGCCGACGACACGTCCTGAGCCTGCGCGCTGGACGCCAGGCCGACCAGCGCTCCCAGGAGGGCAAGCATGCGAAAGACCATGGCCGTCATCCTACGCCCCTGATCGGGGATACACGATTGCGGGAAGGTCGGATCAGCCCCTAGCAGCATTTGGCCTGCCTAAAACTCTGATTTTATGGGACATGGTGCGGCCGCTTCGCGGCTTGCATCGCCCAGCCGGTTTCATTAGGGTGCGCGCCTCTTCGCCGGACCCTTTTCAGAAGGCCATCCGGCCGTGCGCCCGTAGCTCAACTGGATAGAGCATCTGACTACGGATCAGAAGGTTAGGAGTTCGAATCTCTTCGGGCGCGCCATTCTTCTTCAGTCAACCGTCAGCTGCCCTTCTTGAGAAACGTGTAGTCGGCTGAGTAGGGCACGGACAGAAACGCCCCTGCTGAGTCGCACGGGCCCTCGGCTACGCCGCCCTTGGTGTTGAGCCTCTGGATTGTCATGACGCCCGTCAGCTGTCCCGATCCACGGTGCGAGGCCGCGTCGAGCTTCAGCAGGGGAATATCCTTCGGCGTCGCGCCGGCGGCGCGACCGGCGATCTTGCCGGTGACCGCGCTGCCATCGGCCAGCTCCCAGCTCGGGCCGGCAAAGTGCCGGCCGACCGTCTTGCCGTCGACGAGCAGTGTCGCAATGGGCTCGCGGAACTGCCAAACGAGCTTTCCGTCCGCGCCGGCCTTGCAGTCGTAGACCTGTGCGCCTTCGGCATGGACGGTTGCCACCACGGCTTCATTCGGAGCGGCGACGGCGTCCGGTATTTGCGCGCTCGCGGCGGCCGCCAAAATGGCGACGGGGCCGGCGAGCGCGATGACGACTGGCCATTGAACCTTCATTTGCGCGTCTCCTGTCGAAATCCACGTCGGTTGAACGCCTGTCGTGCATAACACGCGACACGCTTTGGCAACGCCAAGACAAGCAAACGTGATCGTGCCCCGCCGGCGAAGCACGGCTTGGTATTCGCAGATCAAGTGTGAGAGAGTCCCCACGAGGACAATGGCGGAAGTGTGGACCTTCAAGCAGCAATGAGATCGCCGTCCAGGGCGTGACCGACATGTCGAACCGGATGCTCGCCTATGTCGGTGTCAGCCGTCCCTACCGTTTCGAGCGGGCGATCATTGCCTTCGTGGCGTTCGTCCTGGCGCTTGCTGTCCTCCTGGCGGCAGGCTGGCTGATCGCCATTGAGGAGCTCACCGCATTCGGCCCGCGCGCGTTCTTCTTTCTCTATTTGCTGACGCTCCTCGTCCTTGTCGTGGCCCTCGTGCGCTGGCCGCGCATCGCCGGGGCCTTGCTGATCCTGGCGCTGGTCGACTTCGGCTGGGGCGTCGGTTCGTACGCCTTGCGGCATGCCGCGTTGGGCGGGGCGTCGCTGCTGCCGCCGGACAAATCGGAGCCGCAGCGCTTCCGGTGGCACGCGTTGCTGCAGGCCGTTCCCATCCCCTCGCTCAGCTTCACCAGCGCCACCGGCCTTGCGATCAGCCACACCTCGGAGGGCACGCGCGGCCGCGACCCAGCGCCGGGCGAGCTCGCGGGGCGCAGCGTCGTGGCGACTTTCGGCGGTTCGACGACCTACGATATCGGCGCGGGCGAAGGCGACACCTGGAGCGACCGGCTCGCCGCCGCCCTCGAGCAGGGTGAAAGCAAGGGCCGCTTCTTCGTCGTCAATCACGGCGTGCCGGGCTACACCACCGTCGAACACCTGATCCAGACGGCGTTCTATCAAGCCAAGTTCGGCAAGAAACCGCGCTGCGCCATCTACTATGTCGGCTGGAACGACCTGCGCA
>JABCYT010000607.1 GCA_013290035.1 Alphaproteobacteria bacterium | reverse complement strand
TGGGCAGGCAAAAGCATCCGCGCCCGCCGCACGCGCAACGAGGGCCGCCTGCGGGCGCTGAAGACGCTGCGCGAGCAGCGTCGCCAGCAAATTGGACCTGTCGGCCGCGCCACCATAGAAGTGGGCCAAGCGGAAGCCTCCGGCGCGCTCGTCGTCACTGCGCGCAACATCACCAAGCGCTGGGGCGACAAGGTGATCGTCGAGGACTTCTCGACGCGCATCTTCCGCAAGAACCGCATCGGCCTGATCGGCCCCAATGGCGCGGGCAAGACGACCCTGCTCAGGATGCTGATCGGCGAACTCGAGCCGGACAGCGGCACGGTCAAGCTCGGCGCCAACCTGATGCCGGTGGTGATCGACCAGCGGCGCATCGACCTCGATCCGGACAAGACGCCGTGGGAAATCCTGGCCGACCGCAACGACCATGTCCTGGTGCGCGGCCGTCTCACGCACGTCATGACCTACCTGCGCGACTATCTGTTCCGCGACGAGCAGGCGCGCCAGCCCGTGCGCACGCTGTCGGGCGGCGAGCGCAACCGGCTGCTGCTCGCCAAGGCGCTGGCGGCGCCCTCCAACATGATCGTGCTCGACGAGCCGACCAACGATCTCGACGCCGATACGCTCGATCTGCTGCAGGAAGCGCTCGACGACTACGACGGCACCGTCCTGCTGGTGAGCCACGACCGCGACTTCCTCGACCGGCTGGTGACGTCGACGATCGCCCTCGAGGGCGACGGCACGGCCGTCGAATATGCCGGCGGTTACAGCGACTATGTGAGCCAGCGCGGCCCCCGCGTGGAGCCCACCGGTGTGACGCCGTCGCGCAAGGAGAAGGCCAACCCGCCGCGTGAAGCCGGGCAGGGCAAGCGCCTGGGCTACAAGCGCGAACGGGCGTTGACCGAGTTGCCCAAGCAGATGGCAGCCTTGCAGGCCGAGATGGCGAGGCTCAACGCCGATCTCGCTGACACGACTCTCTACAGCCGCGACGCCAAGGCCTTCGCTGCCAAGAGTGCGCGGCTGGCCGCCGCACAGGCCGAGCTCGACGCCGCGGAGACGGAATGGCTCGAGCTCGAGATGCTGCGCGAGGAACTCAACGGCTGAGCCGTGCGATCGTCCCCCTACGCCGCCAGGCGATGATGGAATTCGGCGTCGAGGAAAGTCTCGTGGTCGTCGATCGGGGAATCGGCGATCGAGGGATCGGCCGGTGCGGCGGTCGCGAAGGCCGCCATCTTGAGCGTGTTGGCCAGGCTGTCGCGGTTGAATACCGCCATCGCCTTTGATTCCTCGTAGATCTCCAGCAGCGCGCGCGCCACCGACGCGTCGAGGCCGCATCGCTCGAGCTCGCGAACCTGGTAACGCTGGCGCAGCAGGGCTTCTTGGCAGGCCATGATGCGTGCAGAAGCGTCGCGAAGATTGTGTTCCAGGGCAAAGCGATCCATGACCAAAGCTCCGATTCCGTGCCGCAAAGTGGTGTTGTTCAACACCTTCTGCCGGCCAACGCGCCTGACAGGTGAGCGTTGCGCGCCAAGGCACTGGAATCAGTGTCGGATGCTACCTTGGCGGTTTTTTCGTCCGTATTTGGGCATTTTCGCTTCAATCGACGCGGACGGTGCAGCGTTCGCGGCGGAAATGCGGCGAAACAGCGGCGCCCGTTCAAATGGTTCGAGCTTGAGCTGCTGCGCGAGGAACTCGACGGCTAACCGTCAGTCAGCAGATCCTCGAGCTTGATCGGGAAGCGCCGCACCCGCACGCCGGTGGCGTGCCACACCGCGTTGGCGATGGCGCCGGCCGTGCCGGTGATGGCGATCTCGCCGACGCCCTTGATGCCGAGCGGGTTCACATGCGGATCGTCCTCGTGGACCAGCAGCGCTTCGAGCGAGACGATGTCGGCGTTCACCGGCACATGGTATTCGGCGAGGTCGGCGTTCATGACGCGGCCGGAGCGGCGGTCGACGATCGCCTGCTCGTTGAGCGCAAAGGACACGCCCCAGATCATGCCGCCGTAATATTGGCTGCGGACCAGCCGAGGATTGATCACGCGGCCGGCCGCGAAGGCGCCGACCAGCCGCGTCGTGCGGATCTGGCCGAGGTCGGGATCGACCTTGACCTCGGCGAACACCGCGCCGTGCGCATGCATGGCCCACGTCGATTGCGCGGCCGGATCGGCGGCGCTGGTGCCGCTGCCCTCGATCTCGGCCAGCCCGGCGCGCGCCAGGATGTCGGCGTAGCTCTCGCTGCGGCCTTCGTCGTCGCGGCGGTGCAGGCGGCCCTGGCGGGCGATCACGCCGGCATTGTCCGCGCCGTAGAGCGGCGAGCGCCGGTCGGCCGTCGCCAGTTCCGCGAGCCTGGCGATGGCGTTGCCGCCCGCGCTGTGGATCGCAGTGCCCGCCGTGGCGGTATGGCTCGAGCCGCCGGCGATGCCGGCATCCGGCAGGTCGGAGCTTCCGATCCGGAAGTCGACCTGGTCGATGTCGAGCCCCAGCCCGTCGGCCGCGATCTGCGCCAGCGCCGTCCAGGCGCCTTGCCCCATGTCGTGCGCGCCGGTCTCGACCAGGCCGCTGCCGTCGCGCCTGATGACCGCACGGGCGCGGGCCTCGAACATGATGGCGGGAAACGTCGCCGTGCCTATGCCCCAGCCGATCAGGAAACCGTCCTTGTCGCGCATCTGCCGTGACGCGATGGGCCGGCCCGCCCAGCCGAAGCGCTCGGCGCCTTGCGCATAGCATTCGTGCAAGGCCTTGGAGGAGAACGGCTTGCCGGACACCGGCTCGACCTCGGCATAGTTCCTGAGGCGGAAGGCCAGCGGGTCCATGCCGCAGGCCGCGGCCGCCTCGTCGATCGCACTTTCGAGGGCGATCGATCCGGTCGCCTCGCCGGGCGCGCGCATGAACATCGGCGTGCCGATGTCGGTGCGCACCGCTTCGTGGCGCGTCGCGATGGCCGGGCTGGCGTAGAGCGTATGCGAGACGCCGGCGGCCGGCTCGAAGAAATCGTCGAACGTGCTCGACATCGTCTTCGCATGATGGTCGAGCGCGGTCAGCGCGCCGTCGGCCGCCATGCCCAGCCGCAGCCGCTGGCGTGTCGGCGAACGATGGCCGACCGGCCCGTACATCTGGTCGCGGCGCAGCACCAGCTTGACCGGCCGCCCGACCATCCTGGCGGCGAGGATGCCCAGCACCTGCGGCCCCGAGATCATGCCCTTCGAGCCGAAGCCGCCGCCGAGGAAGGGGCCCCTGA
>JABCYT010000606.1 GCA_013290035.1 Alphaproteobacteria bacterium | reverse complement strand
CACCGCCTGCTGCAGCACCAGCGACAGGCCCCAGGTGGCCAGCAGGGTGTCGAGCGGCCGGCCGTAGAGGAAGCGGATGATGCTGCGTTCGATCAGGATGCCGACGCCGCCGGAGACCAGGAAGGCGAGCGGCAATGCGATCACCAGGGAAGACTCGAACAGGTGGGGCGCGGAGGTGCGGATCACCTCCTGGACGACGAAGGTCGTGTAGGCGCCCAGCATCACCATCTCGCCATGCGCCATGTTGATCACCCCCATGGTGCCGAAGGTGATGGCGAGCCCGATCGCCGCCAGCAGCAGCACCGAGCCCAGCGAGATGCCGTACCAGACGTTCTGCGCCGCCTCCCATGCCGAGAGCGTCTGGCGCACGGCGGCGGCGGCGGCGGTGGCGGCGGCCTTGACCTCGCCGTCGGACGATGACGCGGTCGCCTGCAAGACACCCAGGGCGTCGCGATCGCCGCGCTCGCGCACCAGCGCGATGGCCTCGAGCTTCTGCGCCGCCGGCGCGTCGGAGGCGAGCACGCTGGCGGCGCGGGCCTCGCTCATCGACCGCTTGATGCGCGGATCCTTTTCGGCGGCCAGCGCCTGGTCGAGGGCAGCAAGCGAGGAGGCATCGCGGCGCGTGAACAGCGCTTCGGCAGCCTCGCGCCGGACCTTGGCATCGGAACTCATCAGGGTGAGCGAACCGACCGCCGCTTCGATGACGCCGCGCAGGCGGTTGTTGACCCGCACGCGGTCGAGTTCGGCTTCGGTCCCGGTGCCCGCGGGCTTGCCGGATATCGCGTCGCTGAGCGCCAGCTGGTTGCCGTCCGGCTTGCCAATGACCACGAGGTGGTCGGATTGGCGGACATAGAGCTGGCCCGCGGCCAGCGCCTCGAGAATCGGGGCGGCTCGGGCGTCGCCCGACGCCGCCAGCGCGCCAATCGCCGTCTCGCGATCGCCGAAACTGCCGGTCGTGAGGCTGCCGACGAGGGCCGGCAGATCGGCGGCCCAGGCGACGCCCGCGATCAGCAGCGAGGCCAGCGCCGACAGCAGCACCGCGGGCAGACGCAGAAAAGGCATGGCTGAGAATTAACCCGGAGACGAGAACGGGGCGACTCGAAAGTCGCCCCGCCCCTGTGAGTTGGTGACGACGGGCCCTACTTGCCCTTGCCGCCGCACTTGCCGGTGACGACGTTGAAGTTGCCGCAGTTCATCGGCTTGCGCCAATCGGCAATCAGGTCCTTGGAATCCGGCAGGTAGGGCGACCACTCGTTGGCGACCACCAGGCCGGAGGTCTGCCACACCGTGTCGAACTGGCCGTTGCCCTGGATCTCGCCGATCAGCACCGGCTTGGTGATGTGGTGGTTCGGCATCATCGTCGAGTAGCCACCCGTCAGGTTGGGCACCGAGACGCCGACGATGGCGTCGATCACCGCATCCGGATCGGTCGTGCCGGCCTTCTTGACCGCCTCGACCCACATGGCGAAGCCGATCACGTGGGCTTCCATCGGATCGTTGGTCACCCGCTTCGGGTTCTTGGTGAAGGTCTGCCAGGTCTTGATGAAGGCCTCGTTCGACGGGTTCTTCACCGACTCGAAGTAGTTCCAGGCGGCGAGATGGCCGACCAGCGGCTTGGTGTCGATGCCGGCGAGCTCCTCTTCGCCGACCGAGAACGCCACCACCGGTATGTCCTTGGCCTTGATGCCCTGGTTGCCGAGCTCCTTGTAGAACGGCACGTTGGCGTCGCCGTTGATGGTCGACACGACGGCGGTCTTCTTGCCGGCCGAGCCGAACTTCTTGATGTCCGCCACGATCGACTGCCAGTCGGAATGACCGAACGGCGTGTAGTTGATCATGATGTCTTCCTGCTTGACGCCCTTCAGCTTGAGGTACGCCTCGAGGATCTTGTTGGTCGTGCGCGGATAGACGTAGTCGGTGCCGGCCAGCACCCAGCGCTGCACCTTCTCGTTCTGCATCAGGTAGTCGACCGCCGGGATCGCCTGCTGGTTCGGCGCGGCGCCGGTATAGAACACGTTGCGCTGGCTTTCCTCACCCTCGTACTGCACGGGGTAGAACAGCAGGCCGTTCAGCTCCTCGAACACCGGCAGAACCGACTTGCGGCTGACCGAGGTCCAGCAGCCGAACACCGCCGCGACCTTGTCCTTCTGCAGGAGCTCGCGCGCCTTCTCGGCGAACAGCGGCCAGTTCGACGCCGGATCGACGACGACGGCCTCGAGCTTGCGGCCGAGCACGCCACCCTTCTTGTTCTGCTCTTCGATGAGCATCAGCATGACGTCCTTCAGGGTCGTCTCGCTGATCGCCATCGTGCCGGACAGCGAATGCAGAATGCCGATCTTGATCGGCGGCGCCTGCGCAAACGCATTGCCTGCGACCCCGGCCAGCAAGCCGGCGGCGACGAGGCCCGTCCTCATAATTGATCCCAACTTCATCCCGCTCTCCTTTTTATCGACGGAAACCCCCCGTCAGGACGGAGGACAGCGAAAGCCGTGCCAAATGCCTGCTAATGCCCGGGATAACTTTTTGTCGGTAGTCCGGAGGGAGACTTCAGCACCCAGGCCGAGATCAACGGTGCCCTTCCCGCGATGACCCCCAAGATGTAGCCGCCAGCCCTGGCCGCACGGCCTGCCCGGCCGTCGGCAAGGCCGGAGAACGTCCCGAACAAGCCCGCTGCCGGGCGCAGCTCACCCATATCGAGATCGCCGATCTCGAAAACCGGCATCGGTCGAGCCGCCTCGACAAGAGGCAGTTTTATGCCTGCAAAATCGGCAGCTGCTCGCGCCCCGTCAACGGGCCGGCAGGCCGCCCTGGCGCACGATGAAGGCGGCGATATCCGCCACCCCCTTGTTCTCCTTGAGGTTGGAAAAAAGGAACGGCCGGGTGCCGCGCATCCGGCGCGCATCGCGGTCCATGACGTCGAGATTGGCGCCCACCAGCGGCGCCAGGTCGATCTTGTTGATGACCAGCAGGTCGGACCGGGTGATGCCGGGCCCGCCCTTGCGCGGGATCTTCTCGCCCGCCGCCACGTCGATCACATAGATCGTGAGGTCGGCCAGCTCGGGCGAGAAGGTGGCCGCGAGGTTGTCGCCGCCCGATTCGACGAACACGATCTCGAGCTTGGGCCATTTGCGCACGATGTCCGACACCGCGGCGAGATTGATCGAGGCATCCTCGCGGATCGCGGTGTGCGGGCAGCCGCCGGTCTCGACGCCGACGATACGGTCGGGCGCGAGAGCCCC
>JABCYT010000605.1 GCA_013290035.1 Alphaproteobacteria bacterium | reverse complement strand
AGGAGCTGGTCCTCGATATGGACCGCGCCAGCGCCCGCCTCCTCGAAGGCGCGCACCATGTGCATGACGTTGAGCGCCTCGCCGTAGCCGGTGTCGCCGTCGACCAGCAGCGGCAGGCCCGAAGCGCGCGCGAGCTGGCGGATGAAGAAGCAGACCTCGTCGACCGTGATGACGCCGAGATCGGGCAGGCCCATCGAGGCCGACATCGCCGCACCGGAGAGGTAGACGGCGTCGAACCCCGCCGCGCGCGCCTGCAGCGCCGCCATGCCGTTGTGTGCGCCCGGCAGTTGCAGGATGCCGGGCCGGCTCAGCAGGGCACGAAAGCGCTCGCCGGCAGGTGCGGTCGGCAGATCGGCAGCGACGAGATACGGCATTTCATCCTCCTCTGAACCTTCAGCGTCGTGGACGCCCGCCCCGCCATCCGACCAGGAGGCCCGCGCCCACGATCAAGGCGGTCCCGAGCCAAGTGTAGAGGTCGGGCACCTCGGCGAACATCAGGTAGCCCACGATGACCGAGCCGATCATCTGGGTGTAGTTGAAGGGCGCCACGAAATTGGCCGAGGCATAGGTCATCGCCCGCGCCACGCAGTAGTGGCCGAGCCCGCCCAGCGCCCCCAGCGAGCACAGCAGCAGCCAATCGACGGCGTTGACCGGCGTCTTCCACACGAACGGCACCAGAGCCGACAGCAGGATGGCGCCTAGCAGAACGCTGTAGAAGATCGATGTCGCCGGATGATCGATCCCCGCCAGGCGGCGGATGATGATCTGGTAGATCGCGTAGCAGATCGCGCTGCCCAGCAGCAGCACCGACGCCCATTGAAAGAGCGCGCTGCCGGGCCGGATCACCACCAGCACGCCCACGAACCCGACCACGACCGCGGCGACCCGCATCGCCGTTATGCGTTCGCCCAGGATCGGCCAGGCCAGGAAGACCACGGCGAGCGGCGCCACGAAGCTGATCGATATCGCCTCCGCCACGCCGACATATTTGACGGCGGAGAAGAAGAACAGGGTCGACAGCAGCATCATGACCGAGTTGACGAGCTGCGAGCCGATGCGCCGCGTGCGGAACAGGCCGAGCCCCATACGCGGCATGAACACCAGCGCCACGAGCACGAGATGTATGACGATGCGGAACCAGACGATCTGCAGCGGATCGTAGGTTGCCGCCAGCAGCTTCACGAGCCCGTTCATGATCGGGAACAGCGCGCAGGCGGTGCACATGAACAGCACGCCGAGCAGCGGCCGCGAAGACCGGCCGGGGGCCGCGATCTCGGCCATCGACGCTCAGCCGATGAAGCGCTCGAGGGCGCCCAGCAGCAGGGTACCGGCGGTCGCGATCACGATCAGCGAGGCGGCGATGGCGGTGAAGCGGCCGATCTCGCGCGACCGGCCGTCGCCGATGATCAGCCGATGCGCCACCATCGAGGCCATGCCGACCGCCGCCAGGGTGATGGCCATGCCGAGCGCGATGGCGATCACGCCGACGACGCCCGCCCACAGCACGCCCAGCGCCAGCGACAGCAGGATCACGACCAGCGCGCCGGCGCAGGGCGCGATGCCGGCCGCCGTCAGCAGCAGCCATCCGGCAAGCGTGCGCTGCGCCGGATGTTGGTGGTGATGATCGTGATGATGACCGTCGTCGCCGTGCGCATGCTCATGCAGGTGCCCGCTGACGCCCGCCCACAGGCGCCAAAAGCCGATCAGCAGGATCAGCGTGTAGGAAACGATCTCGACGTTGCGCACCTCGCGCAAGGCCCCGAACAGGCCAAAGACGGCGAAAGTCTTGAGCCCGCCGGCCAGCAGCAGGGCGGCCAGCGTATGGGTGAAGGCGATCCAGCTGCCGGCGAAGATACCCTCGATCCAGGCGCGCGGCCGAGCGCT
Source organism: Alphaproteobacteria bacterium (assembly GCA_013290035.1). GTDB lineage: Bacteria > Pseudomonadota > Alphaproteobacteria > Reyranellales > Reyranellaceae > Reyranella. The sequence continues at coordinate 1,361 of JABCYT010000605.1, read as the reverse complement.
GTCGAGGAAGTAGGCCACAACTACCGCCTTGCCATGGCCCGGGCCCAGCGTGTGGACGACGCCGTAGCCGAAGCAGACGGCGACAAGGGTCCACAGCGCCAGCGACCCCGAGCCGGATTTGACGTCGCGCAGCGCGGTCGACAGCGATTGCTGGATGCGCCGCTGATAATCGGCCGAGAAGCGCGCCAGCTCGGCCACGCCGTCGCTGAACATCAGCGCGCCGATCAGCGCCAGAAGCAGCAGCACGCCCGTCCACAGGAACGGCGAGCGCAGCAGGACCGGTTTCACGGCAGCCGGCATGTCACGGAATCGGCAAACACCGGGTGGCCGCGCACGAACTCGGCCTTGTAGCTCGCATGCTTGGCGAGCTTGCAGCCGGCCGGCACCGAGCCCTTGTCGACCTCGATGCGGATGAAATCTTCGGGGTCGAAGGTCGTGATCGACACGAACTTGCTGGGCTCGGGCAGCGCAAAGCGCATGAGGTAGACGAGGTTGCGCGGCCCCGTCTTGCGCGGCGCCGCCGGATTGTCGACCCGCTTGTTGGCCGGCATCGGCATGCCGGCATTGTCGCCGGCCGAACGATCCCAGTCGGGCGGCACGAAGCGCGCGGGATCGTCGATGCGCGCGGAGAATTCCGGCGGCGTGGTCGGGCGGAAATCCTTGGCCCCGGTGTTGATCCAGCTCAGGTATCCGACCTTCTTGAACTCCGGCATCATTTCGCCGGCGAGCAGCGTGGCTTCGTGCGCCGAGATCTTGCCGTCGTGGTCCTCGTCGATCAGCGGGATCTCGATCTCGCTCGAGAACGGATCGAACCGCCACTCGATCTCGACATGGGTGTAGCGGCCGTCCTTCGCCACCACGCGGACGATCTGCTGGATCCAGATATGCGGATGCGCCATCGCGATGGCCGGGAGGAGCAGACCGGCGAGCGCGATGGCCAGGGCGACGGGAAGCCTCAAGCCATCGCCTCGCGCGGCACCGCGCGCGGCTTGCCCTCCTCGTCGATCGCCACGAAGACGAAGGTGCCGTGGGTGACGCGGATATCTGTATTCCCATGGCGACGCTGCACGACGGTTTCCAAGGCGATGGTGATCGAGGTCCGGCCGATCTTCTCGACCTCGCCGTAGATCGACACCATGTCGCCGACCTTGATCGGCTCGACAAAGGTCATGGCCGTGATCGCCACGGTGGCGACCCTGCCCCGGGCGACCTTGGCCGCCAGGGCGCCGCCCGCCACGTCCATCTGCGACAGCACCCAGCCGCCGAAAATATCGCCATTGCCGTTCATGTCGGCGGGCTGCGGCACGGTCCTGACGATCGGGTCGCGGCGGCTTTCGGCCATCAAATCTCCACTGGCTATG
>JABCYT010000604.1 GCA_013290035.1 Alphaproteobacteria bacterium | reverse complement strand
GGTAGCTCGCCAGGGCGCCATTGAGGAAGGCTTCCAACCGATGGGCCGCCGCCGCTTCGCCGGGCGCCCAGGTCGCGCCGAGACCGCCCGACCAGTCGGGCGCACCCGGCAGCAGCCGCAACGCGGCGATCGGATCGCTCGCCGGCCAGGCATCGGGGGCCGGCAGGTTGCGCGGCGCGGGCAGCGGCCGCTCGGGTGAGGGCAGGCCGCGGCAGGCCCGCCAGAACGGCGTGAAGACCTTGAACGGCTCGCCGCCCAGCGTCTTCACTTCCCACGGCTCGAACAGCAGGTTGGCCTTCAGGCTCTCGGCGGAAATGCCGCGAGCGACAAAAGCCTGCTTCAATCGGGCATCACGTTCGCGCGAGCCCTGGTCATAGACGCGATTCCAATAGATCGCCTGGGCGTCGGTTTCGGCGGCGAGTTCGGCAACAATGCGCTCCGCCGGCCCGCGGCGCAGAATCAGGCGCGAGCCCAGGGCGCGCAGCGAGGCGTCCAGCGCGTTCAGGCTGTGGTGCAGCCACCAGCGAGACGCCGCTCCGGGCGGGCGCACGCCCCCGGTCTCTTCGTCAAGCACGTAAAGCGGGACGACGGTGCGGCCTGAACCGAGGCCCGCGATCAGCGCCGGATTGTCGGCGAGCCGGAGATCATTGCGAAACCAGACGATGGAACAGGGCATGTCCGACATACGCTCGGACGGGCGGGATGGATGATGGCTGCGCGCAGCCGGTCAGGGCCTCGGACAGACCGGGGCCGGGCGCATCTCCAGGGCCTCGAGATCGGCCGTGACGCTCAACAGGCCGGTCTCGACCGTCAGCCGGTCGAGCACGCCATTGTCGAAAACCAGCGCACTGACCGTGAAAAGCGGCCGCTGGTCCTGCTGGCGGCCGCGGGTGAAGGTCATGAACACCGGCCAGGATTTGGCGGCCGGCATGGTCACCGGATTGTCGGCCGGACGGGCCGCCCGCAACTGAGCGCGATCCTGCTCGGTGACATCGATCAGGAAGGCATCGTCGATCACCTCGCCGTCGAACATCAGGGCGGGGAACGAGGCGGCGTTGGCTTGCAGCTGCTGAATCAGATGATCGATGGCGGAGACCGGCATCAGGGTGGGCGGCGGCAGCACGAACTGGTTGGGTGGACTGCCGTCAACGATGATCTCGACGCGCGTCTCGCCGGCCTTGCGCTGGACCCTTCCCTTGATCTCGCGCTGGCTGCCGTTCTGGGTTTGCAGGGTGCTGAAGCGGAAGCCGTTGCCGTTGCGCGGCTCGTCACCGTCCATCTTCGAGGCCAGGCTCATCCTCCACGAGGTCGTGAGTGCGATCTCGGTCTTGATATCGCGCTTGAGATGCCAGCCGGCGCAATCCTGGCTGAGATCGTGCACCGCCGTGCCGATGCGCGGTGCATTGGCCGCCGCGCCCAGGCGCAGCGCGTATTCGGCGCGGTGCGGCTGCACCTGTGCCCAAGCGGCCGGGGAGAGGGCGCTCAACGGGCCGAGCAGGACGGCGGCGAAGACGAAACGCACAAGACGAGGCATCGCGGCACCTTGCGCACGAGGCGGCATCGGGTCAATCGTGCGCGCCATGAGTTTGCGCAACATCGTGGCGGCAATCCGGCGGCGACGACGCGAACCGCCGTCGGCGCCGGCCGATGCGCAAGCCGACCTGATAGAGGTGTTCAAGGGCGAGCGAAGGATGGAACTGAAACGCGAGGGCAAGACGATCAGGCGATACCGCGTGGCGCTGGGCTTCGCGCCCGAACGCCACAAGGAACGCGAGGGTGACGGCCGTACGCCGGAAGGTTCCTACACGGTCGATGCGCGTAATCCACGAAGCGCTTTTCACCTCTCGCTGCGCGTCTCTTATCCCGACGAGAGCGACAAGGCGCACGCCGCCTCGTCGGGCGTTTCGCCAGGGGGCGACATTTACATCCACGGCCAGCCCAACGGCTGGCGCAAGTACCGGGTCGACCATCCGGCAAAGGACTGGACGACAGGCTGTGTCGCTGTCAGCGACGCCGAGATCCGCGAGATCTGGTCGCTGGCGCCGACCGGCGTGCGGGTGGTGATCCATCCATGATGCCGTTCGAATTCACCTGCGCCGGTGAGCGGCTGCAGGCACTGCCGGCGGGCGCGCTGCACTGGCCGGCAAAGCGCCTGCTGGCCGTGGCCGATCTTCATCTGGAGAAGGGTTCATCCTACGCTGTGTCGGCCCACAAGCTGCTGCCGCGCCATGATACGCGGCAGACTCTTGCCATGCTGACGGCCCTGGTCGATGGGCTTGCCCCGCAGACCGTGGTCTGTCTGGGCGATTCCTTTCACGACCGGCAGGCCGTCGAACGTCTGCCGGATACGGAGCGCGGGCAGATCGAGCGGCTGACGGCCCGGGCGCGGTTCGTGTGGATCGCGGGCAACCACGATCCCGCCCCGCCGCCCACCAGCTGGGGCGACGTCGCCGAGGAGATCAACGACGGTCCGCTGGTCTTCCGCCACGAGGCGCGCTTCGGCCCGGCCAGCGGCGAAATCTCCGGCCACTTCCATCCGGTAGCCGCGCTTACCGTGCGCGGCCGCGGCATGCGGCGGCGCTGCTTCCTGACCGACGGTCATCGCCTGATCCTGCCGGCCTTCGGCGCCTATGCCGGCGGACTGAACGCCCTCGATCCGGCGATCGCCCAACTCTTCCCCGACGACTACGACGCGCTGGTGGTCGGACGCGATACCGTACGGCGGCTGTCGTGGCGCCAATTACGGCCCGATTGGACCTTGGGCTGAGGCTGCCTCAGAACGCCGGTCGTGGGCGCGCCAGCGACACAGCGGCGATTGTCCCAGCCGACTTCACCTAGCGCGGCAATTCGTACTTGAGCGTCACTTCGCCCAAACCCTCGATGCGTCCGACGGCGGTGCTGCCGGGCGGCACGAACTGGCAGGCGACCATGCTGCCCGAAGAGACGATCATGCCCTTCTTCAGCGTCTTGCCGTGCTCGCCCAGCTTGTTGGCGAGCCAGGCCAGCGAATTGTAGCAGTGGCCCAGCACGTCGCCGGAATGACCGCTGCGCACGACCTTGCCGTCGAACGCGATCGAGCCGTTGAGGTCGGCTAGATCGAGGTCACGCCAGCCCTTGTTGGCCTTGGCGAGCAGCGAGCCGCCGTTCCAGCCGACATCCATCACCAGCCAGGGCACGCTCAGCCGGCTGTAGTCGGCGCCGCGATCTTCGATCAGCTCGAAGCCGGCGCGCGCCTCGCCGACGTAAGGC
>JABCYT010000603.1 GCA_013290035.1 Alphaproteobacteria bacterium | reverse complement strand
GCCTTGGCGAAGTCCAAGGTGCTGACGCCGGTGTCCTTGAGGAAGCCATCGTCGAACAGCGCCTCGTGCATGCACGGACCCTCGAAGGCCGGACTCATGACGTCCTTGAGCGACGCCATCACGTAGTTGGCCGACAGCACCGCATCCTCGGCGACCTGCTTCAGCCCGTCGGCGCCGTGGCTCATGATGTAGGCCAGGGCGCGGGTGAACATGCCCATCTGGCCGTGGAAGGCTTTCAGGCGTCCCAGCGGCTGGCTGTCGGCCTTCGTGCCTTCTTCGGCGATGCGCCACGTCTCGCCGTCCTTCACGATCCAGGGATAGGGCGCGTAGGGCGCCAGCGCCGCCGACAGCACCACCGGACCCGCGCCCGGTCCGCCGCCGCCGTGCGGCGTCGAGAAGGTCTTGTGCAGGTTGATGTGCATGCAGTCGACGCCGAGATCGCCCGGCCGCACCTTGCCGACGATGGCGTTGAAGTTGGCGCCGTCGCAGTAGAAGAACGCGCCCGCCTCGTGCACGGCCTGCGAGATCTCGACGATCTCCGATTCGAACAGGCCGCAGGTGTTGGGGTTGGTCAGCATGATCGCCGCGACGTCGGACCCAAGGGCCGCCTTGAGCGCGCCGAGGTCGACGCGGCCGCGGTCGTTGGCCGGGATCGGCTTGACGGTGAAGCCGAGCGCCGCCGCGGTCGCCGGATTGGTGCCGTGCGCCGATTCGGGCGCCAGCACGACCTTGCGCTGGGCGCGTTCGCCGCGTGCCTCGAGGGCCGCGGCGATCGCCATCATGCCGCACATCTCGCCGTGCGCGCCGGCGGCCGGCGACATCGCCACGGCCGGCATGCCGGTAAGCGTCTTCAGCCAGTGCGCCAGCCGGTCGATCAGCTCGAGCGCGCCCTGCACGGTGGAGACCGGCTGCAGCGGATGGAGGTCGCCGATTCCGGCCAGGCGCGCCACCTTCTCGTTGATGCGGGGATTGTGCTTCATGGTGCACGAGCCCAGCGGATAGACGCCCATATCGATGGCATAGTTCTTCTGGCTGAGCCGCGTGTAATGCTGCACCACCTGCGGCTCGCTGAGCCCCGGCAGGCCGATCTCGCCGCTGCGGCGCAGGCCGTTCAGGCGATCCTTGACCTTGGGCGGCTCCGGCAGATCGACGCCACAGCGGCCGGGCTGGCCCATTTCGAAGATCAGCGACTCCTCGATCTGCAGCGCGCGGTTGCCGGTGAAGGTAGCGGGTGCCGGCCCGGCCGTCGTATCGGCGGCGCCGCCGCCGATACGACCTTGTGAACGGTCGAGCGACTGGACCATCACAGCACCTCCTTCAGGCCGGCGATCAGCGCAGCCATGCCGTGCTCGGTCGCGGTTTCGGTCGCGGCCAGCAGCAGCAGGTTGTCGACCGTGGGATCATCCGGGATCAGGCGCGAGACCGGCACGCCCGCCAGGATTCGCCTGTTGGCCATCGCCTCGACCACCGCCGCCGCGGGCTTGGGCAGGCGCAGCGTGAATTCATTGAAGAAGCTGTCGTTCAGGAGCTTTACGCCCGGCAGCGAGGAGACGCGGTCGGCAAGCTCGCAAGCCTTGGCGTGGTTGAGCGCGGCCAGGCGCGTGAAGCCCGCCTCGCCCAGGAGCGTCAAATGCACCGTGAAAGCCAGCGCGCAGAGGCCGGCATTGGTGCAGATGTTGGAGGTCGCCTTCTCGCGCCGGATATGCTGCTCGCGCGTGGAAAGGGTCAGCACGAAGCCGCGCTTGCCGTCGGCATCGACGGTCTCGCCGACCAGCCGGCCCGGCATCTGGCGCACGTATTTGTCGCGGGTGGCGAACAGGCCGACATAGGGACCGCCGAAACCCAGCCCGTTGCCGATCGACTGGCCTTCGCAGACCACGATGTCGGCGCCCATGTCGCCCGGCGGCTTGATGAGGCCGAGCGAGATGACCTCGGTCACCACCACGATCAGCAGCGCGCCCGCGGCATGGCAGGCGGCGGCAAGCTTGGCGAAATCGCGCACATGGCCGAAGAAGCTCGGATTCTGCACGACGACGCAGGACGTCTCCTTGTCGACCTGGGCGATCAGATCTTCCAGGCCTTCAGCATCGGGCTTGGCGCACGCGGCATTGAAACCTTCCCAGCGCGCCGCGGTCTCGATGACGCGGCGATAGTGCGGATGCAGGCCGCCCGAGATCAGCGCCTTGTGGCGGCGCGTGATGCGGTTGGCCATCAGCACCGCCTCGGACGCCCCGGTCGAGCCGTCATACATCGAGGCGTTGGCGACCTCCATGCCGGTGAGCAGGCTCACCTGGGTCTGGAACTCGAACAGATATTGCAGCGTGCCCTGGGTGATCTCGGGCTGATAGGGCGTGTAGGAAGTCAAGAACTCGCCGCGCTGGATCATGTAGTCGACGGTCGACGGCACGTGATGGCGATAGGCGCCGGCGCCAATGAAGAACGGCGCCGTGGAGGGCGACAGGTTCTTGGCGGCATAGGCCTGGAAGGCGCGCTCGACCTCGAGCTCGCCCTGGTGATCGGGCAATCCGCCGACCTTGGCGGCAAGCCGCGCCGAGGCAGGCACGTCCTTGAACAGCTCGTCGACCGACCGGGCGCCGATCACTGCCAGCATGGCGCGGCGGTCGCCGTCGGTGAGGGGAAGATAGCGCATGCGAGGTCTCTCTCAGCCCAGGCTTTTCACGAACGCATCGTAGGCGGCCTGGTCCATCAGGCCGTCGAGCTCGCTCTTGTCCGAGAGCTTGAGCTTGAAGAACCAGCCCTTGCCCATCGGCTCGGCATTGACGTCGCCCGGCGCGTCGGCGAGCGCCGCGTTGGCTTCGATCACCTCACCCGAGGCCGGCGCGTAGATATCGGAGGCGGCCTTCACCGATTCGACCACGGCGCAGGCTTCGCCCTTGGCGACCTTGCGGCCGGCCTTCGGCACGTCGACGAACACCACGTCGCCCAGCTGTTCCTGGGCGTAGGGGGTAATGCCGATCGTGCCGACGTCGCCTTCGACGCTGATCCACTCGTGTTCCTGGCTGTATTTGACGCTGGCCATCCAAAGCTCCTATCCGCGGTAGTAGGCGTGTTTGACGAAAGGCATGGGCACGATCTCGGCCGGCACCGGATTGCCGCGCACGAGAAGCTCGACCTTGGTGCCATTGGCAGAAAGAGCGCGTTCGAGGTAGCCCATGGCGATAGCGCGGCCGAGCGAGGGCGAGAAGCCGCCCGACGTCACTTTGCCGACGATCTCGCCGCCCATCGCGATCTCCGCG
>JABCYT010000602.1 GCA_013290035.1 Alphaproteobacteria bacterium | reverse complement strand
TCAACGGCCGGAAGGTGCCGGTGGCCGACGGTGAGGCCGCAACCTTTGCGGTCATGCTGGCCAATACCGGCGGGCAAGGCGATCGCGCTGTGTCGCTGGTGCTGGTCGACCTGAAACAGTCGGCGGCGAGCAGGAGGCGTGTCGAGACCATCGACCCCGCGCGCAAGCATGCTGAACTCACTTTCAAGGATGCTGCGGCGGAGCTTCTGGGCGCCGAAGGAGAGGGCTGGCGGACGCTGGAACGGCTCTACGACGCGGCCGCGGTCTATTTCGCCTTCGCCCAGGTAGGCGGCGCGGAAGCGGCGATGTGGATGGCGCGCGACTACGCCTTGCAGCGCCAGGCCTTCGGGCGCGCCATCGGCTCCTACCAGGCGATCAAGCACAAGCTCGCCGACTGTTACGTCAAGCTCGAGCTGGCGCGGTCCAACGCCTATTACGGCGCCATGATGCTGACCGACGGCGGCGCCGACCTGCCGCTGGCCGCTGCCGCGGCTCGTATCGCCGCGACCGAGGCCTACGACTTCGCCGCCAAGGAAAACATCCAGACTCATGGCGGCATCGGCTTCACCTGGGAAGCCGACACGCAGTTCCACTATCGGCGCGCACGCGTGATGGCGCTGTCGATCGGCGGCCCGATGGCATGGAAGGACAAGCTGGTCACTCGTCTCGAACAGAAGAACGCGGCCTAACCGCCCGACGGAGGAAACCATGGATTTCAACGACACGCCCGAGGAAGCCGCCTTCCGCAAGGAAGTGCGCGCCTGGCTCGACGCCAACGCCACGCGCAAGAGCGACGACAAGCAGAGCTTCCGTGCCCGCAACGACGATCCTGAGTTGCTCAAGAAAGCCAAGGAGTGGCAGGACAAGAAGGCCAAGGCGGGCTACGCCCGCATCACCTGGCCGAAGGAATATGGCGGCCGCGGCGGCTCGCCCATCCTGCAGGTGATCTACCAGCAGGAAGAGGCGAACTACCTGGTGCCGCTGGGCTTCTTCGATATTGGCCTCGGCATGTGCATTCCCACCATGATGGCCTATGCCGCGCCCGAGCACCTGGCGCGCTATGTCAAGCCCGCGCTGCATGGCCAGGAAGTGTGGTGCCAGCTCTTCTCCGAGCCCGCCGCGGGCTCCGACGTGGCGGGCATCCGAACCCGCGCCGAGCGCGCCAAATTATCTGATGGGGGCGAGGGCTGGGTGATCAACGGCCAGAAGGTGTGGACCTCGGGCGCGCACTACAGCGACTACGGCATCGTCATCACCCGCACCGATCCCAATGTGCCCAAGCATGCCGGCCTCACCATGTTCTTCCTGTCGATGAAGACGCCGGGCGTGGAAGTGCGACCGATCAAGCAGATGTCGGGTGGCGCCAACTTCAACGAGGTGTTCTTCACCGACGTGCGCATCCCCGACAGCCAGCGCCTGGGCAAGGTGGGCGAGGGCTGGAAGGCCGCGCTGACGACGCTGATGAACGAGCGGCTGGCGGTCGGCCTGCCGTCGGGCGGCCTCGACGTCGACGAGTTGATGGAGCTGGCGCGCGACACCGATCTCGAGGACGGGCCGGCCATCAAGAACCAGCAGGTGCGGGGCAAGATTGCCGACTGGTACGTCCAGCAGCAGGGGTTGAAGCTGACGCGCTACCGCACCTTGACCGCGCTCTCCAAGGGCCAGACGCCAGGCCCGGAATCATCGATCATCAAGATCGTGGCTGCCCCCAAGATGCAGGACATGGGCGCGTTCGCCATGGAGCTGATGGGGCCGGCCGGCATCATGAAGGAGGAGGTCCCGCACGCCGCGGGCTTCCAGGCGCAATGGATCGGCGGCGCCGGTTTCCGCATCGCCGGCGGCACCGACGAGATCCTGCGCAACATCGTGGCCGAGCGCGTGCTGGGCCTGCCGGCCGATATCCGGGTCGACAAGGACATCCCGTTCAACAAGCTAGGCAAGGGTTAGTCTGGCCGGACCGCGGGCCTCCAGGCCCGCTCAAGATCATCATGCGGGCCTGGAGGCCCACGCTCCGGCAAGAGGAGAAGCAATGAACCGGCTCGACGGTAAGGTAGCCTTTCTCAGCGGCGCGGCGCGCGGCATCGGTGGCGCGACCGCGAAGCTGATGGCGAGCGCGGGTGCCAAGGTGGTGATCGGCGACGTCCTGGACGAGCGCGGCCGGCAGACGGCCAAGGAGATCGAGGCCGCCGGAGGGCAGGCGCTCTACGTCCCGCTCGACGTCACGCAGGAGGCGAGCTGGGCCGCCGCCATGGATGCCACGCTCAAGAAATTCGGCAAGCTCGACGTGCTGGTGAACAATGCCGGCATCTTCGTCGGCAAGGGCGTCGAAGAGGCGAGCCTCGAGGAGTGGAACAGGCTCGTGGCGGTCAACCTGACCGGCGTGCTGCTGGGCACGCGCGCCGCCCTGCCGCATCTCAAGGCGAGCGGCGCCACGAGCGAGCATGGGGCTGCCATCGTCAACCTGGCCTCGATCGCCGGCCTCGTCGGCTCACAGCTCGACCCGCTCTATTCGCTGACCAAGGGCGGCGTGACGCTGTTCACCAAGTCGACGGCGCTGGAGTTCGGCCGCAAGGGCTACAAGATCCGGGTCAACTCGATCCATCCCGGCCTCATCGAGACCGACATGGGCCAGCAGACCTTCGCCATGCGCGCCCGCCAGCAGGGCACCAATGACACCGACAGGGCACGCCAGGCCACGCTCGCCCTCCACCCGATCGGCCGGCTGGGTGTCGCCGACGACATCGCTAAGGGCATCGTGTTCCTCGCCTCGGACGATGCGGGCTTCATGACAGGGGCCGGCCTGGTCGTCGATGGCGGCTGGACCGCCCACTAGGAGAGAGCCATGCGCTTCGGGCTTCTGTACGAGCATCAGCTGCCGCGTCCCTGGACGGAAGGCACCGAGCATCGCCTGTTCAAGGATGCGCTGGCGCAGGTCGAATTGGCCGACTCGCTCGGCATCGACTACATCTGGGAAGTCGAACATCACTTCCTCGAGGAATATGCCCACTCCTCGGCGCCCGAGATTTTCCTCGCCGCCTGCGCCGCGCGCACCAGGCGTATCCGCATCGGCCACGGCGTGGTGCTGGCGCCGCCCGGCTACAACCATCCTGCCCGCGTGGCCGAACGCATCGCCACGCTCGACCTGATCTCAGACGGCAGGGTCGACTGGGGCACCGGCGAATCGGCCTCGCGGGTCGAGCTCGAAGGCTTCGGCATCGATCCCGACCACAAGAAGGCGATGTGGGCCGAGGCGGTCGAG
>JABCYT010000601.1 GCA_013290035.1 Alphaproteobacteria bacterium | reverse complement strand
CTGCTGAGCGTCGGCATCCAGCCCGACCTGCTGGTCTGCCGCAGCGGCGACAAGGAGATCCCGGCCAACGAGCAGCGCAAGATCGCGCTGTTCTGCAACGTCAAGCCGGAGCGCGTCATCGAGGCGCGCGACGTCGACACGATCTACCAGGTGCCGATCGCCTATCACGATCGCGGCTTCGATCGCGAGGTCTGCCGCTATTTCGGCCTCGACGCCGAGCGCGAGCCCAACCTCGACCGCTGGCGCGGCGTGGTGCGGTCGGTGCGCGAGCCCGAGGGCAAGGTGACGATCGCGGTGGTCGGCAAGTACACGGTGCTGCTCGATGCCTACAAGTCGCTCTCGGAGGCGCTGACGCACGGCGGCTTCGGCAGCAACGTCAAGGTCGGCCTGGAGTGGATGGATTCCGAGATCTTCGAACGCGACGATGCCGTCGCCCATCTCGAGAACGTGCACGGCATCCTGGTGCCGGGCGGTTTCGGCGAGCGCGGCACCGAAGGCAAGATCCACGCCGTCAAGTTCGCGCGCGAACGCAAGGTGCCGTTCTTCGGCATCTGCTTCGGCATGCAGATGGCGGTGATCGAGGCGGCGCGCAACCTGCTCGGCATCGAGGACGCCTCGTCGAGCGAGTTCGGCCCGACCGAACATGCCGTGGTCGGGCTGATGACCGAATGGCTGAAGGGCAACCAGATCGAAAAACGCGCCGCCAACGGCGACCTCGGCGGCACGATGCGGCTCGGCGCCTATCCGGCGCATCTTCGCCCCGGCACCAAGGTGCACGAGATCTACGATCAGGACGTGATCAGCGAACGTCACCGCCACCGCTACGAGGTCAACGTCAACTACAAGGACCGCCTCGAGCAGGTCGGCCTGCGCTTCTCCGGCATGTCGCCCGACGGCATCCTGCCGGAGATCGTCGAGATCCCGGACCATCCTTGGTTCATCGGCGTGCAGTACCATCCCGAGCTGAAATCCCGGCCGTTCGCGCCGCATCCCCTGTTCACCTCGTTCATCGGCGCCGCCAAGAACCAGAGCCGGCTGGTCTAGACCGGGGCGCGGCCGAGTCGTATTTCCGTCATGTTTCTCGGGTGGAGTGGGCTGTCATGAAACGCTTTCTCGCCCTCATCCTGCTCGCCGCCGCGGCGCTGGTGCCGGCGGCCTGGACGCCGTCGGCCGCGCAATCCTCCCAGGCCAAGGCTGAACGGCGCGATCCGATCTTCCTGCGATTCCCGGAAATGGCGGAACGCTACTGGGTCAGCACCGACACCTCCGCGGCGAGCCACAAGGTGGTGGCGGTTCCGATGCCGCGCCAGTGCGCCTTCCTCTATGCCGACTCCTACACCAAGGGGCAGATGAGCGAGAGCGAAGTGCAGCAGATGGCGCTCTCGAACTGCAACCACAAGCTCGCCGAACTGGGACCGCTCGGCGAGAACTACAGCACCGATTGCCGCTGCCAGGTCGTGGTCAGCAACGAGCGTTATGTCGTGCCGCGCAGTTCGCTGCCCGACGATTCCTACGGCCCGGTGTCGATCTTCTATCGCGACCCCGGCGGCAACGTTGCGCGCGTGAACGGCGTCGCCAAGTATGGCGCCCTGATCGGCCGCGACCGGTCGGTCAGGTTCTCGGTCGACAACCAGCGCGGCGAGCAGGTTTGCGAAGGCACCTTCACCAACAGCGCGCCGGCCAGCGGACTGTTCTCGCTGTCCTGTTTTGCCGGCAAGTTCAGCGGCAATGGCAGCTATCAGAGCAAGACCGGCGCGCCCAACGACCACATCATCGCGCGCGGCCAGACCGGCCGCGGCCAGCCGGTGGTGATGGTGATCGGACTGCCGGCTCAGCTCGCCGTCGCAACATATGGCGGTATCTGAGATGCGCCACACCTGGATGCTCCTGGCCTTTGCTGCCCTGGCGCCGGCGACGGCGTTCGGCCAAAGCGCGGGAGAGGTCGAGCGCTGCTTCCAGAATCCGGCGGCGTGCGGCCAGGGCGGCGGAGCTCCTGCCGTGCCGGCGCCGTCAAGCGGTGCTCCTGTCGCGGCGACGCGACCGGCCGCGCCGGCGCCGGACTACACGACGGTGCTGCAGAGTCCCGAACCGGATCGAAGGCGCATCCAGGAATCCCTGCACACGCTCGACAAGTACAACGGTCCGATCGACGGCAACCTGCAGTCCGAGGCGACGGAAAAGGCGATCAGCGACTGGCAGAGAGCGCATGGCCTGCATGTCGCCGGCAAGCTGACGCCGCAGGAAGCGCAGCAGCTCAACGCCGAGGCGAGCCGCACGCCCATCAAGCGCATCGAGCCGCCGCCCCAGACGGCCGCGGCTCCGCCGCCGCCGCCTCCGCCGTCGAACGCCGATGCACTGAAAGCGCTGAACGCCCGCCTCGCCGAACGCCGCAAGGCGGCGGAGCCCAAGGCCGACGCGGCGGCGCAGTCGCTGATCCGCGACCTCAAGGCCTATGTCGCAGCCGACGGCAAGGGCGTGGCCGGCGACCAGTTCGCGGTCTTCGCCAAGTGGTATGCCGACAACAAGGCGGCCGGCCGCAAGGTCGGCGAGATCGCGCCGATCATCGACGACTACGGCGAAGCCAAGGTGGGCGCCGCGGTGGCGAGTGAAATCCTCCTCGAGACCAAGCAGGACGGCAACAGCCAGTCGCACTGCCTGGTCTTCGCCTGGATCGAGGGCAATCCGCGCAAGAACACGCAGGCCTTCTCCTGCGACGACGTCGCGGCCGTCGAGAAATGGAAAACCGACCAGGCCTTGAAGAGCGCCTGGCGCTGAGGGCTGATCCCGGATCACAAAAATTGTCATCCCGAGCGTAGCGAGGGACCTTTGGGCCGCAGTAAAGGTCCCTCGCTACGCTCGGGATGACCGTCACTTGCTCCGGGGGAGGGGCACGGCTAGACAGGCCGCGCCAAAAAGGAGCTGCCGATGAGTGCCATTGCCGAAGTCCGCGCCCGCGAAATCCTCGACAGCCGCGGCAATCCCACGGTCGAGGTCGAGGTCGAACTCGACAGCGGCGCGATGGGCCGCGCCGCCGTTCCCTCCGGCGCCTCGACCGGCGCGCACGAGGCGGTCGAGCTGCGCGACGGCGACAGGAAGCGCTATGGCGGCAAGGGCGTGCTGAAGGCCGTCCAGGCGGTGAACGGCGAGATCATGGACCTGCTCTCGGGCCTCGATGCGCTGGAGCAGATCAAAATCGACCGCGCCCTGATCGAGCTCGACGGCACGCCCAACAAGGGGCGGCTGGGCGCCAACGCCATCCTCGGCGCT
>JABCYT010000600.1 GCA_013290035.1 Alphaproteobacteria bacterium | reverse complement strand
GTTGTCGACGACAAGGCCGCTGATGCGCGAGAGTACGTCGCGCGCCGCCTGCGTTACGTCGGCGCCCGCGCCCGCAGCGGCGTAAAGCGTCGGCGGCGTCCCGTCGTCGCTCGCGAGGAGCGCCGCGTCGGCCGCGCCGCCGGTGAGCGCGACCTCGGCGAGGCCGGTCAGTCCTTGGAAGGCGAGCGCCACCCTTGTGTCGGCGCGCACCGGCACGGCGCGGTCGACCGAAATCGTCGCCACGACCTTGCGCGGATCGTTCGCGTCGAGCGCAAGCCCGGAAACCTCGCCGACACGAATGCCGTTGAACAATACCGAACCGCCGCTGCGAAGGCCGGAGACCGAGCCGGTAAACACGACGCGGTAGCTGGCGCGCTCGCCGCCGCTGCCGCTGTTGTGGAACCAGAAGATGAAGCTGAACACGCCGGCGATGACCGCCAGCGTGAACGCGCCGGTCACCACGTAGTTGGCCCTGGTCTCCATGATTCGGTCTCTTCCATTGCGTCCGGGCGCGCGATCTCGGCCTCATCTCAGTGGTAGACTTGCTCAGTGGTAGACTTGCTCAGTGGTACACTTGGCGCCCTCGTTTGCCACGAAAATACGACTTGAGCCATTGATGCTCGGAGGCGAGCATGGCCTCGATTGGGCCGGCGGCGATGACGCGGCCGTCGACAAGCACGGCGATGCGGTCGCACACCGCATGCAGGCTGTCGAGATCGTGCGTTACCATGAACACGCTGAGTCCAAGCGTGCGCTGCAGGGTGCGAATCAGCTCGTCGAAGGCGGCGGCGCCGACCGGATCGAGGCCGGAGGTGGGCTCGTCGAGGAAGACGATGTCGGGGTCGAGCGCGAGCGCACGCGCCAGCGCCACGCGCTTGATCATGCCGCCGGAGAGCTCGGCCGGGAACTTTTCGGCCACCGCTGGATCGAGGCCGACCATTTCCAGCTTGGCGAGCGCGATCTCGTCGATGAGGCGCGGCGACAGGTCGAGGTGCTCGCGCATCGGAAACTGAACGTTCTGGCGGACGGTCAGCGAGGAGAACAGCGCGCCCTGCTGGAACAGCACGCCCCAGCGCCGCTCGACGGCGCGCCGTTCGCGGCCGTCGAGGCTGGCGAGATCGCTCCCGAACACCTCGATGGTGCCTGCGCGCTTGGGCAGCAGGCCGATGATCGTGCGCATCAACACCGACTTGCCCGCACCAGAACCGCCGACGAAGCCGAGAATCTCGCCGCGGAAGACGTCGAGCGTGACGCGGTCGAGCACCGTCGCCACGCCGAAGCTGACGACAAGGTCGCGCACGCTGATCACCGCCTCGTTGCCGGTCATCTTCACATCCCGATCGCGCCGAAGAACATGGCGAAGAACCCGTCGAGCACGATGACGAGGAAAATCGATTTGACCACCGAAGCGGTGGTCTTGCGGCCGAGCGAGGCGGCGCTGCCTTCGACGTTGAACCCCTCGACGCAGGCGACCAGCCCGATGGTGAGCGCCATGAACGGGGCCTTGATCATGCCGACCGCGAAGGTCGGCATCCAGATCGCCTGGCGCAGCCGTTCGAGGAAAATTTCCGGCGTCATGCCGCCGTACAGCCAGCAGACGAGGCCGGCGCCATAAAGCGCCGCCATCGACCCGAGGAAGGTGAGAAGCGGCACGGCGATGACCAGCGCCACGATGCGCGGCAGCACCAGCACCTCGACCGGATCGAGGCCCATGGTGCGCAGCGCGTCGATCTCTTCGCGCATCTTCATGGCCCCGAGCTCGGCGGTATAGGCGCTGCCGGAGCGGCCGGCGACCATCACGCAGACGATCAGCACGCCCACTTCGCGCAGCACCAGAATGCCGACCATGTCGACGACAAAGACCTCGGCGCCGAAGGTGCGGAAGTGGAAAATGCCCTGCTGGGCGATGATGGCGCCGATCAGGAACGTGCTCAAAAGAATGATCGGCACGGCGCGCCAGCCGACGCGCTCGAGGTGGTGAACGGTCGAGGTGAGGCGCAGCCGCGCCGGGCGTGCGATCGTGCCGGCGATCGCCATGGTCAGCGCGCCGAAGAGTTGGGCGAGCAGCACGAGTGACCCGCCGATATCGGCCACGGCCCGCCCGATCGCATCGAGCATGGCTAGCGCGGGATTGTCGGCGCGGCGGCGGGGGCGCGCCGGGGCCCGGTTGACCAGCCGCACCTCCTCGATGAGGCCCCGGTCGGCGTCCGAGAGGCCGACGATGCGCGCGGATGAGCCACGCTCGGCGAGCGTGCGCGTGAGGCGCTCGATCAGCCAGGCGCCGAACGTGTCGAGCCGTTCGAGCCTGGCGAGATCGATGTCGATCCTGCGGGCGGCCTGGTAGTGGCGCGCGGTCTCCTCAACGATCGATTCGAGGGCGACCGCGGCGTCGGCCGTCCAGGCGCCGGTGGCGGCAAGGGCCACGCGGTCGCCCTCGACCCGGCCGGTGATCGCAGCGGCGGTCAAGGCACGGCGCTCCCAGCGAACCGCGACGCCGCTGGCGACCCTTGAGCCCGCCGGACGTCCCCGGTCATAGTGCCGCTCGCATGGAGCTCTCCGTACGAATCGAGCGCTGGCCGCTGGCTGGCGCGTTCACGATTAGCCGCGGCAGCAAGACCGAGGCGGTCGTGGTGGTGGCCGAACTGAGCGATGGGACCCACCGCGGCCGTGGCGAGTCCGTCCCCTACGCACGCTACGGTGAAACTGCGGACGGCATTGTGGCAGCCATCGAGGCCGTGCGCCCCGCGCTGCAGCAGGGGCTTGACCGGCCCGCCCTGCAGCAAGCCATGCGCTCTGGCGCCGCCCGTAATGCACTCGATTGTGCTTACTGGGACGTTAACGCCAAGGCCGCGGGCCGCCGTGCACACGAGCTCGCCGGGCTTGGCCCGCCTGCGCCGCTGATCACGGCTTACACGATCTCGCTCGGCACTCCGGCGGCGATGGCCGAGGCGGCGGAGCGGGCGGCGTTGCGGCCGTTGCTCAAGGTGAAGCTCGGCGGCGGCGACGACGACCGGACGCGCATCGCCGCCGTGCGCCGCGCGGCGCCGCTCGCGGAAATCATCGTCGACGTGAACGAGGGGTGGCGCGCGGACGATCTCGCGCGGAACCTTGCCGCCTGCGCCGACGCCGGTGTCACGCTGGTCGAGCAGCCTTTGCCCGAGGGCGGCGACGAGGTGCTTGCGCGCATCAAGCGCACGATCCCGGTGTGCGCCGACGAGAGCGTGCACGACCGCGCTTCGCTCGACGCGCTCGCCGGCAAGTACGACG
>JABCYT010000599.1 GCA_013290035.1 Alphaproteobacteria bacterium | reverse complement strand
CCGACGTTCATGCGTCGACCAGCCGATAGCCCTGGCCGCGGACGGTCCGCAGGTAGCGCGGAAACGCCGGGTCGGGCTCGATCTTGCGGCGCAGGCGCGTCACCTGCACGTCGATGGCGCGCTCGTTGACGGTGGCACCCATGCTCTTGGAGAGCGTCTCGCGGCTCAGCACCTCGCCCAGCCGGGTGGTGAGCGCGCGCAGCAGCCCGACCTCGGCGTCGGTGAGCGGCACGCGCTTGCCCTTGTGCGTGAGCTCGCCCAGCTCGAGATCGAACTGCATGGGACCGAAATTCACCTGACGCGCCGGCTCCGCACCCGATTCGGACGGCGGCTTGTTCCGCCGCAGCACGTTCTGGATGCGCAGCAGGAGCTCGCGCACCTCGAACGGCTTGGCGAGATAGTCGTCGACGCCCTTCTCCAGGCCGGCGATGCGATCCTTGGTCTCGCCCATGGCGGTCAGCATGAGGATCGGCACGTCGTCGGTGCGGCGCAGCTCGCCGGCGAAGTCGAGGCCAGTCTGGCCCGGCATCATGACGTCGAGCACGATCAGGTCGAAGTCGAGGGCGGCCAACCGCTGTCCGGCTTCGGCGGTGTTGCCCGCGGTGGTGACGCGAAAGCCGTTGCGCGACAGGAACGTCTTCAGGAGCTCGCGCAGGCGGGTGTCGTCGTCGACCACCAGGATGTGCGGCTTGTCGGCCGAGGCGTCCATGCTCACCGTCCGCCGCCGCGCACCCGCTTGTCGACGACTGCGCGTTCGGCCGGGTCGAGCAGGCCGAGCAGGACCTTGCGGAAGCCTTCGACGGAGTCCGCGCCGGTCTCGCGATAGGCGCGCGCGAAGCGCTGGCTCTGGCGGTCGGTGAGGTCGCGCTCGAGCTTCTGGCCCTTCTCGGTGAGCCACAGCCGGCGCTCGCGGCGGTCGCGCGCGCCGCTCCTCTGCTCGACATAGGCCTGCTCGATCAGGTCCTTCAGCACCCGCGAGATCGACTGCTTGGTGACCTTCAGGATCGACAGCAGGTGGCCCACGGTCTGGCCGGGATGGCGGCCGATGAAATAGAGCGCGCGGTGATGGGCGCGGCCCAGCTGATAGCGCTTGAGCTGCTGGTCCGATTCGAACGTGAAGTCGCGATAGGCGTAGAACATGAGCTCTATGCCCTGGCGCAATTCCTCGTCGCGCAGAAACAACGGATTAGCGGGAGGTCTGGATTCCACCATGCGGGCAACAAGTATCGGTCTACGCCGATTGTCGTGAGGTGGAATGACTATAGAGCGGGCGCGTTGCGTTGACACCCTAAAGAGGCAATGTTGCCGGCGACCACTCGTTCTCGACATATTCTTTCTTTGGGGAGTTCCGGCATGCTGACCGTCCATCACCTGGGTAAATCGCAGTCCGAGCGGATCGTCTGGCTGTGCGAGGAACTTGGCATCCCCTACGAATTGAAGCGCTACGAGCGCGTTCCCGTCACCCTGCTCGCGCCGCCTGAATACAAGGCGCTCCATCCGCTCGGCGCCGCGCCGGTAATCACCGACGACGACGTGGTCCTCGCCGAATCGGCCGCCATCATCGAGTACATCGCAGCCAGGCACGGCAAAGGTCGCCTCGTTCTGGCCGCCGATCATCCCGACTTCGCGCAGTTCCTCTACTGGTTCCATTTCGCCAACGGCACGCTGCAACCCGCCACCGGCCGAAACATGATCCTGGGCCGTTTGAGCTTGCCCGCGGACAATCCGCTCATGCGTGCCATGAAGGGCCGGCTCGACCTCGCGCTCGGCCTGGTCGAGTCACGCCTCGGCAAGGTCGAGTATTTCGCCGGACGCGACTTCACGACGGCCGACATCATGATCGTCTTCACACTGACGACCATGCGCTATTTCCTGCCCTTCGATCTCGCGCCCTATCCCGCGATCCTCGCCTACCTGCAGCGCATCGGGAGGCGCGACGCCTATCGGCGAGCGATGAAAAAGGGCGACCCGGAGATGGCGCCCCTCCTGACCTGATCGTCGGCAAGCAGCGCGCGCCTCGATCCCTCTCGAACAGAGGTGTTGACAAGGTCAGTAATACTGACCTATCTATGCTCAAGGTTGCGTTTGACGAGTCCAAAAGGACCGATTCAGAACAATCGGCATAGAGGTACAGCAATGTCCTTATCAATGGATGATCGCGACGGCTTCATCTGGCTCGACGGCAAGCTGGTGCCGTGGCGCGACAGCCGGATGCACGTACTGACCCACGCCCTGCATTACGGCTCGGCGGTGTTCGAGGGCGAACGCATCTATGACGGCCGCGTCTTCCGCCTGGCCGCCCACAGCGCCCGCCTGATCAACTCCGCCCGCCTGCTCGACTACGAGATCCCGTGGACCCGCCAGCAGATCGAGGAGGCGACGCGCGCCGTGGTGAAGGCCAACGGCCTGCAGGCCGGCTACGTGCGGCCGATCGCCTGGCGCGGCTCGGAGGTGCTGGGCGTCTCGGGCATCGGCACGTCGGTCCATCTGGCCATCGCGCCGTGGGCCCAGGAAGGCCGGCTGTCGGTGGTGGTGCGCGAGTCCGGCATCAACGTCACCATGGCGAAATTCCGCCGTCCGTCGGCCGATTTCGCGCCCGGCCACGCCAAGGTGGCGGGCCTCTACATCATCTGCGGCATCGAGAAGGACCGCGCGCTGAAGGCCGGGTTCGACGACGCGCTGATGCTCGACTGGAAGGGCGACCTCGCCGAATCGACGGGCGCCAACATCTTCCTGGTGATCGACGACAAACTGGTAACACCCACGCCCGAGAATTTCCTGGACGGCATCACCCGCCGCGCCGTGATGGGCATGGCCAAAAAGCGCGGCTGGGCGGTCGAGGAACGTGCCGTGCGGCCAGAGGAGCTGGCCAAGGCCAGCGAGGTATTCCTCTGCGGCACGGCTGCCGAGATCGTGCCGGTGGGCTCGATCGACGGGCACCACTACCAGGCCGGCCCGGTCGCCCGCACCCTGATGGCGGATTTCCAGAAGCTGGTGCGCGAGCCCGACAGCGAAGGCTTCGGCGAATCAACCCATCTCTTCCCGGGGGCCGCGCCCCTGGCAGCGTGACGGAGCGGCTTGACAGCAGGGGCGCTCTCCACTTTGCTTAGATGACGTCCGAGGGGTGTCCGGTTTCCGCTGCGGAGGCCGGGCTGAGACAGCCGATGGGGCTGAACCCTTTGAACCTGATCCGGGTCATGCCGGCGAAGGAACGGGAGTTTATCGATTGGCCACATCCTCCGTCATTGTCGTTGGCGCCGGCGTAGCC
>JABCYT010000598.1 GCA_013290035.1 Alphaproteobacteria bacterium | reverse complement strand
TCACGCGGGCCTGTTTTCTCGACGTTTTGGGCCGGCGGGGCATTTCACAAATGAAAAGAGCGGGTTTTCGGCCCACTCTTTTTCTTTGGTCCGTCCCGCGAACCCGATGAGGATGGCGCGGATATAGTCGCAGTCCCTTCAACTGGCAAGGGAATCCCGCACCCCTTATGGGGTGGTCCGGGGTGCCCCCTATATATGGTGGCTCCTAGCGCCGGCGCAGCCGCAGGAAGACAGGCTTTCCGGCCAACTTTTTTTTCTCGTAGCGCGTCGCCGGCCAGTCCGCCGGCCGGCCGCGCCAGTCTGCGGGGCGTTCGGCCAGCCATTCGAAGGCCGGATGGCTGCAGGCGTGTTCGACCATCCAGGGCAGATAGCTCGGATCGTCGGTCGCCAGCCGAAGCTCCGCGCCGGCAAGCATCAGGCCCGCCAGGACCTCGAGGGTCTCGCGCTGCACGAAGCGCCGCTTGTGATGGCGGGTCTTGGGCCACGGATCGGGAAACAGCACGAAGACGCGCGATAGCGAGCGGGGCGGCAGGTTGGCCATCACGAGGCGCGCGTCGTCGGTGAACAGCCGCACGTTGCCGACGCCCGCGCGCTCGATATGCGCCAGGCACTTGGCGACGCCGTTGAGATAGGGCTCGCAGCCGATCAGCCCGACACGCGGATGCTGCTCGGCCTGCCAGACGAGGTGCTCGCCCGCGCCGAAGCCAACCTCCAGCCACACGCCGTCGGCTGGCAGCGTACCGCCGAAGGCCTGGGCGAGGCCGATCTTCTTGGCCGGATCTGCCGGCAGCGCCAGCAAAAGACGGGGCAGCAGCGTATCGAGCAGCGACTGCTGCCCGGCCCGCAGTTTCTTGCCCCGACGACGACCGTGCAGCGTGCGGCGACGGGCTTCATCCATAAGCGTGAGGCCTACATGATCACGTCGATCAGGTACGGACCCTTTTGCGACATGGCGTAGGTGAGCTGCTTGGTGAGCTCCTCGAGATTGCTCGCCTTGCCGCCCGGCACGCCCATGCTCTTGGACATCATCGAGAAGTCGAGCGTCGGACGGTCGAGCGTCAACATGTCGATGGCGCGCGGGCCGGGATTGGCGGCGCCGACATCGGCGAGCTGGCTGTAGAGGATGTTGTAGGAGCGGTTGGAGAAGATCATGACGCAGACATCGAGATTCTCGCGCGCCATCGTCCACAATGCCTGGATGGTGTACATCGCGCTGCCGTCGCCGATCATGCAGATGACCTTGCGGTCGGGACAGGCGACGGCGGCGCCCACGGCGACGGGCGCGCCGAAGCCGATCGAGCCGCCCATGTTGTTCAGCCAGTCGTGCGGCGGGGCGCCGGCGCTGTAGGGGAAGAAGCCGCGGCCCGTCGTCACCGATTCGTCGACCACGATCGCGCCCTCGGGCATCGTCGCACCGAGCGCCTGGCCCAGGCCATCGAGCGTGAACTTGCCGGTCGGACGGTCCGGCCGGCTCGGCTGGGCAACGCCCGCCGGTTTTTCATTCAAGGCGCCGAGCTCGGCCGCCAGCGCCTCGAGCGAGGCCAGCGGATCGCCGTCGACCGGGCAGAGCGTCGAGATCTCGCAATCCTCGGGCGACAGCACGCTGGGCTTGCCGGGATAGGCGAAGAAGGCATAGGGCGCCTTGGCGCCGCACAGCACCATCTGCTTGGTGCCCTTGAGCTGCGCCTGGGCGTTCTCGATCACGAAGTGCAGGCGCAGCACCGGCACGCGGCCGGCGCCGCGCTCGATACGCGCCGTTCCGCCGGCGCCCTGCACCTTGCAGCCGGTCTTGGCGGCGATCTTGCCGGCGAGCTCGAGGCCGCGCGCACGCAAGGCGCGGCCACCGATGAACAGCATCGACGTCTGGCCGCTCTTCAGCGCCTTGGCTGCCGCGACCACCGCCTCGTTGGCGGGCTTCTGCGGCGGCGGCGTCTCGGGCGTCTCGGCGGCACCTTCGGCTTCGGTCCATGCGGTGTCAGCAGGAAGAATCAGGGTGGCGATCTGGCCGGGCGCCACGCGCGCGGCCTGGATGGCGGCGGCCCCGTCGGTCGCCACGGTCTTGGCGGTGGGCGAGGTCTTGACCCAATGCGAGAACGGCCGCGCGATGCCTTCGATGTCGGCGGTGAGCGGCGTGTCGTACTTGATGTGATAGAGCGCGTGCTCGCCCACGATATTGACGATGCCCGAGCCCGCCTTCTTGGCGTTGTGCAGGTTGGCGGCGGCGTTGGCGAGACCGGGGCCGAGATGCAGCAAGGTCGAGGCCGGCTTGTCGGTCATGCGGTAGTAGCCGTCGGCCGCGCCGCTGCACACGCCTTCGAACAGGCCGAGCACGCAGCGCATGCCCTCGACCCGATCGAGCGCGCCGACAAAATGCATTTCCGAGGTGCCGGGATTGGCGAAGCAGACTTCGACGCCGCCCTTCACCAAGGTCCGAACCAGACTTTCCGCTCCGTTCATCGCCGCCCCCGAACTTTTAGGAATGTGTGTGCCGCGGCACCCTAGGCCAGCGGCCCGGCGAACCCAAGTCTTTGCGATTCAAAGATAATTCCAGAGAGCGAACGTTCTCTCTTTATTCTCAATGATTTATTCAGTATACTTGAAGCAATATTTCAGTTCTTAAGAACGAAAGTCATTGATCCATGAGCCATTCGGTCCCCTCCGAGAGCTCGGCTGCCGATACGACCTTCATCGTCGGCGCCGATCTGGTCCAATTCGACCGTCCCGAACTGCCGATCTATCAGACGCCCGAATCCCAGGCGCGCGAATCCAGGTGGGCCGAAACCTGCTTCGACGAGGCGCCGTACGGCGCGCCGCTCGATCGCCTGTTCGGCGAACCGGGCGACCTGCATATCGATAGTGTCGTTCGCGACGAATCGCAGGCGGCCCTCACCGCATTGCCGGGCGAAGATCCGCTGGTCGTGCTAGCGGCCCTCTCCGACGGATTAATGCTGCCAGCCTCGGAGCCGGCGCCGGAGATCGCGACGGCCGTCGACTTCGGCGCCGATTCCCACCCCATCGTTCACCTGCACGATGGCTGGAGCTGGGACATTGCCGGCGCCGACTGGACGTTCGACTTCCACACCTGAGTTCTGCCGACTAAGCGGCGTCGCCCAGCTCGAGCTGCACCAGGTTCACCCAGTAGGCGGCGCCGGTCGTCAGGATAGCGTCGTTGAAATCGTAGAGCGGCGAATGCACGTGATGGCAGCCGCCCTCCTCGCCGCCGCCATTGCCGATCATGATGTAGGCGCCGGCGAGGAGGGCGGCTGCC
>JABCYT010000597.1 GCA_013290035.1 Alphaproteobacteria bacterium | reverse complement strand
GATGAAGGCCGCTCCCAGCACGCTGCCCAGGATCGAACCCAGGCCGCCGATGATGACCATGAACATGAGCTGGAAGGAGCGATCGATGTCGAAGGCGGCCGGCTCCCACGAGCCGAGATAGACGAAAGCCCACAAAGCGCCGGCCACGCCGATCAGGAACGACGACACGGCGAAGGCGGTGAGCTTGGCGTACATCGGCCGCACGCCGATGATTTCGGCGGCGATGTCCATGTCGCGGATCGCCATCCACTGGCGGCCGACATGGCCGCGCACGATGTTCTTGGCGGCGAGTCCCAGCACGAGGGTGAAGACCAGCGACACCAGGTAGTTCGCAGTCGGTGACGACAGGTCGAAGCCCATGAGCTGCAGCGGCGGAGCGTTGACCGAACCCGACGGCGTGTCGTTGGTGATCCATTTGATGCGCAGGAACGCCCAGTCGGCGAAGAACTGCGCCGCGAGCGTGGCGCAGGCGAGATAGAAGCCTTTGATGCGCAGGCTGGGCACGCCGAAGGCGATGCCGACCGCCGCCGACACGAAGCCACCCAGCAGGACGCAGACAAAGGGATTGAGGAAGGGCAGGCGGATCGCGAGATTGTAGGCGGCATAGGCGCCGATCCCCATGAAGGCGCCCGAGCCCAGCGAGACCTGGCCGCAATAGCCCATCAGCACATTCAGCCCGATCGCGGCCAGCGACAGGATGACGACCGGGATCAGGACGGCGCGATAGACGTACTCGCTGGCCAGCAAAGGCACGCCGACGAACGCCACCACGAGCAGCGCCAGCATGGCGATGCGGTCCTGGGCGATCGGGAAGATCGCCTGGTCCGATTGGTAGCTCGCCTTGTACTGGCCGGCCTCGCGATAGAACACGCCTTCCCCCTACACGCGCTCGATGATGCGTTCGCCGAACAGGCCCTGCGGGCGCACCAGCAGGAACAGCAGCGCCACGACATAGGCGAACCAGATTTCGATGCCGCCGCCCATGGCCGGCCCCAGGAACACCTCGGAAAGCTTCTCGCCGGCACCGATGATCAGCCCGCCGACGATGGCGCCCGGCACCGACGTGAAACCGCCGAGCACGAGCACCGGCAGCGCCTTCAGAGCCAGCAGCGAGAGCGAGAACTGCACGCCGAGCTTGCTGCCCCACACCGCGCCCGCGACCAGCGCCACCAGGCCAGCGACCAGCCAGACGATGAACCAGATCTGGTTGAGCGGAATGCCGACCGACTGCGCCGCGGCATGGTCGTCGGCCACGGCGCGCAGCGCCCGGCCGATGCGCGTCCACTGGAAGAACAGCGCCAGTCCCGCCACCAGGAGGCCGGCGATCACGGCGGCCCAGATGTCGAGCTCGTTCACCAGGATGCCGCCGTCGAACAGCGATTCGAGGATGAAGAGCGGCTCCTTGGGCAGGCCGATATTGAGTGGATAGACGTCGGCGCCGAACACGCCCTGGGCCAGCCCCTCGAGGAAGAAAGTGACGCCGATGGTCGCCATGAACAGGATGATGCCTTCCTGGTTCACCAGCTTGCGCAGCACCAGCCGCTCGGTCGTCCAGGCAATGACCGCCATGACCGCGCCGGCGAACAGGAAGGCGGCGACCAGCGCCAGACCGAACGGCCAGTGCCACTTTTCCTGCGTGAGCTCGAGCGCGCGCACCAACGCCAGCGCCGCCGTCAGCACCATCGCGCCCTGGGCGAAGTTGAAGACGCCGGACGCCTTGAAGATCAGCACGAAGCCCAGCGCCACCAGCGAATAGAGGACGCCGGCGAGCAGGCCGCCGATCAGGACTTCGAGGAAGAAACCCATTACGTCGTCCTCTTCATGTCTTGGACCGCGGGCGTCCCGCCCGCATCATGATCATGAGCGGGCGGGACGCCCGCGGTCCGCATGACTTGACCCCACCCATCAGTGACTCACGCCGAGATAGGCGTCGATCACCGCCTTGTTGCTCTTGATCGCATCGGGTGCGCCGTCACCGATCTTCTTGCCGTAATCGAGGACCACGACCCTGTCGGAGATGTCCATGACCACCCCCATGTCGTGCTCGATCAGGCAGATCGTGGTGCCGAACTCGTCGTTCACGTCCAGCACGAAGCGGCACATGTCCTGCTTCTCCTCGATGTTCATGCCGGCCATCGGCTCGTCGAGCAGCAGCAGGTCGGGCTGCGCGGCGAGCGCCCGGCCGAGCTCGACCCGCTTCTGCAGGCCATAGGGCAGATGGCCGACCGGCACCTTGCGGATGTGCTGGATCTCGAGGAAGTCGATGATGCGCTCGACCACCATGCGGTGCTCGATCTCCTCGCGCGCCGCCGGCCCCAGCCGCAGCGCCTGCCAGAACAGCCCGGTCTTCATGCGCAGGTTGCGGCCGGTCATGATGTTGTCGAGGGTCGACATGCCGCGAAACAGTGCGATGTTCTGGAACGTGCGGCCGATGCCCTGCTCGGCCGCTTCGTGCGGCCGCATCTGGCTGCGCCGCACGCCTTTATAGGTGATGGCGCCCTGTTGCGGATGGTAAAAGCCGTTGATGCAGTTCAGCATCGACGACTTGCCCGCGCCGTTGGGCCCGATGATGGCGCGGATTTCGCCCTTGGCGATGTCGAAGCTGATGTCGGACAGCGCCTTCACGCCGCCGAACGACAGGCTGATATTCTCGACCGCCAGCAGCACCTCGTTGAAGGAACGTGCGCGGCCGGCCATCGTGCTCAGCTCGCCACGCGCCGCCGTCGTGCCGGTGCCGAGGCCGGCTGGGGCGCCAGGCTGCGGATCTCGACGTCGCCCTCGATCGCGCCCTTGCGGCCATCCTCGAAGGTGACGTCGACCTTGACGTGGGTGTTGCGCGAGCCGTCGTAGAGCGCGTCGACCAGCGCGCCGTAACGCTCGCCGATGAACGACCGGCGCACCTTGTTGGTGCGCGTGAGCTCGCCGTCGTCGGCCTCGAGCGCCTTGGGGAGGATCAGGAAGCGGCGGATCTGGGCGCCCGCCATGCGCGGATCGGCGGCGAGGTCGCGGTTGACCTGCTCGATCTCGCTTTGCACGAGGTCGTAGACCTGCTTGTGGCCGGCCAGCTCCTGGTAGCTCGCATAAGCGATGTGGCGCCGCTCGGCCCAGTCGCCGACCGCGGTCATGTCGATGTTGACGAAGGCCGCGACGTAGTCGCGGCCGTGGCCGAACGCCACCGCCTCGTTGATGTGCGGGAAGAACTTCAGCTTGTTCTCGATGAACTTCGGCGCGAACAGCGTGCCGTCGTTCAGTTTGCCGACGTCGCGGGC
>JABCYT010000596.1 GCA_013290035.1 Alphaproteobacteria bacterium | reverse complement strand
CGCGCTGCCAGCCCTGGCCGTTGTCGCCGGAAAAATTCAATGCCTGGCGGACCATCACCTTCAACTTCGATCCACGCGACTACTAGCGGTCGCCACGCTATAGAAACCCCCTTCATGAACACGAGGTTCGCCATGAAATTTTCCCGACGGTCGACGATTCTGGGCAGTGTTGCGCTCGCCGCCGGGTCCGCGGCGCCGGCGCGCGCGCAGCTCACCATCGACATGACCAGGCCGAATTTCGAGCCGGTGCCGATCGCGATCGTCGATTTCTCCGGCGATCGCGTGGGCGCCGACATAGCCGGGGTGATCCGCAACGATCTGCAGAACTCCGGCCTGTTCCGCTCGATCTCGCCCAGCTCCTTCATCCAGCGCGACGTCGACGCCAGCGCAGCCCCGCGCTTCGCCGACTGGCGCGGCGTCGGCGCGGCCGGCCTGGTGGTCGGCCAGGTTCAGCAGGCGGGCGGCAATATCAAGGTCGACTTCCGCCTGTGGGATGTCGTGGTCGGCCAACAGGCGACCGGGCTGTCCTTCAACAGCCAGCCCAGCAACTGGCGGCGGCTCGCCCACATCATCGCCGACGCGATCTACAAGCGCGTGACCGGCGAGGAGGGCTACTTCGACACCCGCGTCGCCTACGTCTCGGAGACCGGCCCGCTCAGCTCCCGGACCAAGCGCATCGCCATCATGGATCAGGACGGCGCCAACAACCGCTACATCACCGATGGCCGCACGATCGCGCTGACGCCGCGCTTCTCGCCGACGCTGCAGGAGATCGTCTACATGGCGTATCCCGAGGATCGAACCCCGCCGCGCGTCTTCCTGCAGAACGTCGACAGCGGGCGACGCGAGCTTCTGGGCAATTTCCCGGGCATGAGCTTTGCGCCGCGCTTCTCGCCCGACGGCACCAAGGTGGTGATGAGCATTTCGGCCGAGGGCAGGACCAACATCTACGAAATGGACGTGCGCGGCCGCGCGCAGCGCCGGCTGACCAATTCCGCCGCCATCGACACCTCGCCGTGCTACTCCAACGACGGCACGCAGATCGTGTTCAATTCCGACCGCGGCGGCACTCAGCAGCTCTATATCATGAGCGCCGCCGGCGGCGGCGAGCGGCGTATCAGCTTCGGCGAGGGCCGCTACGCCACACCGGTCTGGTCGCCGCGCGGCGACTACATTGCCTTCACCAAAATCTCGGGCAGCGGCTTCGGTATCGGCGTGATGCGGACCGACGGCAGCGGCGAGCGCATGCTGGCGAGCGGCTTCCTGGTCGAGGGACCGACCTGGGCGCCCAACGGCCGCGTGCTGATGTTCTTCCGCCAGCAACCCAATTCGGGCGGCCGCGCCGGCTCCGTCACGCTCGCCCAGGTCGACATCACCGGACGCTTCGAGCGTCAGGTGCCGACGCCGACCGATGCATCGGACCCGGCCTGGTCACCCTTGATTCCGCAATAGCGAACGATATGATCTTTCTTGTCGGCCCGGGCGCGCCCTAACGCTCGGGTCGATGTTGTCAGGGAGAGCTGAAAAATGCGCACGATCAAGGCCTTCGCGGCCATTGCAGCGATGATCTTCATGGCTGCCTGCAGCAGCAACGAGCAACAGGCGGCCGCCCCGGCGACCACGACTGTCACCCCAGGGTCGGTTGCCGATTTCCGCCAGAATGTCGGCGACCGCGTATTCTTCGACACCGACATGTCCGTCATCCGCCCCGACGGCCGCGAGACGTTGAACCGCCAGGCCGAATGGCTGAAGAAATACACCAACTATCCGATCACCATCGAAGGCCATTGCGACGAGCGCGGCACGCGCGAGTACAACCTGGCGCTCGGCGAGCGTCGCGCCAACGCCGCCAGCCAGTATCTGATCGCCCAGGGCATCCCGGCCGCGCGCATCAAGACGATCAGCTTCGGCAAGGAAAATCCCGATCCGCCCGGCTCCGACGAGGGGGCCTGGGCGCGCAACCGCCGTGACGTCACCGCGCTGCAATAGGAGCGCCCAACCGCGCCACCGCTTGAGAACGATGATGTAGAAGACGCCGGTCGCCTTGCGACCGGCGTTTCCGTTTGGACACTGGCTGGCTATGCCTGAAAATGGCCGCGTTTGACCTGAGACTGTCGTCCGCCATGAAGACTTCTCCCTCCCGCCTGTTGGCCCGTTTGCTGATCGTGATTGCGCTCGCCGTGCCGACCGCGGCGGCGGCGCAGCGCCAGGACCCGGTCTATATCGAGGACCGGCTCAACCAGCTGCAGCAGGCGATCACGATGCTGACCGGCCAGCTCGAGCAGCTGCAGTATCGCAACCAGCAGCTCCAGCAGCAGATGGAGAAGATGCAAGCCGACTACGAGTACCGACTGGAGCAGATGGAGAAGGGCGGCGGCCGCCCCGGCGGTGCGCCGCCGCCGCGGCCCAATACACAAGCCGCAGCCCCGCCGCCGCCGTCGTCAGCCGCAGCGCCATCAGCGGCCGGCGCCGACCAGCTCTACAACGACGCCTTCAAGAAGCTGCAGGACGGCGACTACGCTGGCGCCGAGCGGGGCTTCAAGGCGTTCCTGCAAAGCAACCCCAAGCATACGCTGGCAGGTAACGCGCAGTACTGGCTGGGCGAGACCTATTACGCCCGGCGCGACTATCAGGACGCCATGACCGCCTTCGCCGAGGGCTACAAGGTCTACAGGACGAGCCCCAAGGGGCCCGACAACCTGCTGAAGCTGGGCGTCACCTTGGCGGTGCTGGGCCGCAAGCCCGATGCCTGTGCGGTGTTCGCCAAGTTCAGCCAGGATTATCCGCGCGCCACCGACCTGCAGAAACGCCGGGTCGAGCAAGAGCGCCAGAAGAACGGTTGCGGGTGATCGCGCGGCAAACGCAGCCCCTCGACGCCGGCGCATTCGCGCGCCTGATGGCGCCGTTCGAGCCGTTCGAGACCTCTCCTATCCTTGCCGTCGCCGTGTCCGGCGGCCGCGATTCCCTGGCGCTGGCGCTGCTGTCGCACGGTTGGGCGGCAGCGCGCGACGGCCGCGCGGTCGGGCTGATCGTCGATCACGGCCTGCGCGCCGAATCGGCGGCAGAGGCTGTGGCCACCAAGGAGGTGCTGGCGCGCCACGGCATCGATGGCGCGATCCTCACCTGGTCCGGTGAAAAGCCGCGGGCCGGCCTGCAGGAGGCGGCACGGACGGCACGATACCGGTTGTTGCGCGACGAATGCCGTCGGCGCGGCATCCTGCATCTGCTGCTCGCCCATCACGCCGACGATCAGGCCGAGACCGTGGCGATG
>JABCYT010000595.1 GCA_013290035.1 Alphaproteobacteria bacterium | reverse complement strand
TAAGGAGACATAAACTGCACTTAAGTGAAAGTCAAGAACATAATTTAGCATCACTTCGCGCCATCACCCCGCCGACAGCGCCTCGGCTCTGGCCTGATCAAGAAGGTCAGCCAGCAGGGCACGGGTCTCAGGATCGGCAATGCCGTCGGCTCGACCCGGCCGGAAGCGGCGCTGGAAGGACGCGACGATGTCGGCCGTCGCCACACCGACCGCGGGCGGATAGCCGAAGCGCTCGAGGCCTGCCTGCACGTCGCCCGCGAAGGGTCGGGCGCCGGCGCGCGGCCACAGCCCGATGCCGGCCTCGGCCAGCATCGCCCAGGGAAAGCGCAGGCCGGGATCGGTCTTGCGCTTGGGGGCGATGTCGGAGTGGCCCACGACATTGCGCGGCACGATGGCGGGATGGCGCCCGAGGATGCCATGGCAAAGCTCGATCAGCGCCGCGATCTGCGGCTTTGGATAGTCGTGGCGATCGCCGTGCAGATTGACGATCTCCACGCCGACCGAGGTGGCGTTCAAGGTCGCGCGGCCGCGCCAGTACGAGCGGCCCGCATGCCAGGCAACGCGATCCTCGGGCACCAGCCGATGGACCATGCCGTCCTCCGCCAGCACATAGTGCGCGCTGACGCGATGCGCGCGCGCGCCGTCGCACAGGATGTCGAGCGATTCCTTCAGCGGCAGTTCGGTGTAGTGCAGCACCAGCACGTCGATGATGGCGTCTGCCGGACGCGGCGCATGGTTGGGCGACGGCAGGTCGATCGCGTTCACGACAGGGCGGGCACCAGTCCACGCTCGCGTCGCAAGCGGTCGTAGGCGTCGTTGATCAGGGCGAGCTTGCGGTTGGCCACCGCGATCGCCTCCTCGGGCAGGCCCTGCGCGATCAGCCGGTCGGGATGGTGGGCCCGCACCTGGCGCAGCCACGCCTCGCGCACCTGCTCGTCGGTCGCCAGCGGGTCGATGCCGAGAATGATGCACGGCTCGCACTCGACGATGCCCAGCGCCGCCGCCTTGGCGCGCTCGAAGCGCGCGCTGCTGAGGCCGAAGATGCGCGCCACCTTGGCGAGATAGTCGGCTTCCGCGGCGTCGACCGGGCCGTCGGCCCGGGCGATGTCGAACAGACCCTCGAGCACGTTCTCCAGCACTTCCGGCGCGTCGGGAAACAGCGCCGCGAGCTGGCGCGCGTAGGTCTCGAAGCCCGCGACGTCGCGCTTGGCGAGATCGAAGAAGCGCTCGACGTTCTTCTCTTCGCCCGGCGGCACCTGGAAGAAATTGCGGAACGCCTCGATCTCGACATCCGAGACGTTGCCATCGGCGCCCGCCATCTTGGCGCCGAGCGCGATGACGCCGATGGTGAAGCCGATCTGGCGCAAGCCGGGATGCGCGCCGTCGTCGGCCGGCGGCGACGCCAGGCCCAGCAGCGAGCCGATCGGCTCGCCGTTGGCCAGCCGCGTCGCCCCGTCGACGATTTTGTCCCAGATCCTCATATCCGCCCCGCTACAATTTCCCGCTCACAGGATCAAGGCGCCGATCGCCACGCCAACCAACAGTACCAGTGCAAGACGGCGGTAGAAGCGCTCGCTGGCCAGCGGAAAAAGCCGCCCCCCCAGCATGCCGCCCAGCACGACGGCCGGCGCCAGGAAGAGCGCCTGCACGCCCGTGCTGCCGTCGACCAGGCCGCGCGACGCGAACATGGCGAGCGCCACCAGATCGACGAACACGAAGTAGGTCGTGAGGTTGGCCCGCACGCGTGTAACCGTTTCGTCACCGGCCAGGTAATAAAAGGCGATCGGTGGCCCGGCCATGCCGGCCAGACCGTTCAGGAAGCCGCTGCTGACGCCCGCCGCCAGGGTCGTCGCGGTGCGCGGCCGGCCGGCAAAGCGCCAGCCGCTTGCCAGCAAAACGACAGCACCGAGCACGATGCCCGAGATCACCCAGCGCATCGGCTCGGGCGCGACGCGGGTCAGCACGAGATTGCCGACGGGAACGCCCACGACGGCGGCGGCCAGGAGCAGGCCGATGCGGCGCCAATCGACCAGCCGCACGACGCCGGGCAACAGCGGCAGGACGACGACGATCTCCAGCAGCAGGCAGAGGGGCACCCCGACGGCCGGTCCGTAGAACGCCGAGAACACCGGAGTCATGATCATGGCCGCGCCAAAGCCGGCGAACCCGCGCACCGTGCCTGCAATGCAGGCAACGGCGGCACAGATCAGGAAGGGAAGCGTCAGCAGGTCGGCCATGAGATTCCCACCCGCGGGCCGCTCCTCGGGGTGAGGCGAGGGAATGGCAGCATCGTGCAAGCTCTAGCATTGCCGGAGCACGACCCGCGCATCATATAATGCAGGCCATGCCCTCAAAGAATCTCGCGGTTTCGACCGTCCCCCTGCTGATGCCGTACATCCAGCGGCGGCCCGAAACGGTCGGCGGCAAGCCGTTCAAGCTGGTGTCCGACTACACGCCGGCCGGCGACCAGCCCGAGGCGATCCGCCAGCTCATCGAAGGTGTGTCGAGCGGCGAGCGCGACCAGGTGCTGCTGGGCGTCACCGGCTCGGGCAAGACCTTCACCATGGCCAACGTCATCGCCTCGCAGAACCGGCCGACCCTGGTGCTGGCGCCGAACAAGACGCTGGCGGCGCAGCTCTGGGGCGAGATGAAGGGCTTCTTCCCGGACAACGCGGTCGAGTACTTCGTCTCGTACTACGATTACTACCAGCCCGAAGCCTACGTGCCGCGCACCGACACCTACATCGAGAAGGATTCGTCGATCAACGAGCAGATCGACCGCATGCGCCACTCCGCGACGCGCGCCCTGATGGAGCGCGACGACGTGGTGATCGTGGCCTCGGTGTCGTGCATCTACGGCATCGGCCCGCTGGAGAACTACCAGTCGATGACCTTCCGCCTCAGCAAGGGCGAGAAGGTCGATCGTTCGACCCTGCTGCGCCGCCTCGTCGAGCAGCAGTACAAGCGCAACGACAACGCCTTCCAGCGCGGCACCTTCCGGGTGCGCGGCGACACCGTCGACCTGTTCCCCGCCCACTACGAGGACAAGGCCTGGCGCATCGAAATGTTCGGCGACGAGATCGAGTCGATCGTCGAGTTCGATCCGCTGACCGGCGAGAAGACGGCGACGCTGTCGGACATCGTGGTCTACGCCAACAGCCACTACGTGACGCCGCGGCCGACCATGCAGCACGCCATCCAGCAGATAAAGACCGACCTCAAGCAGCGGCTCGACGAGTTCAATCGCGCCGGCCGGCTCCTGGAGGCGCAGCGG
>JABCYT010000594.1 GCA_013290035.1 Alphaproteobacteria bacterium | reverse complement strand
GCGCGGTAGGCCGTGGGTGCCGTGAAGCTGATGGTCGCCCGATAGGTTTCGATGATCTCGACCATGTTTGCGGGCGAAGCATTCTCGAGAAGCGTCGCCGCCGCACCGAAACGCAGGGGGAAGATCGCAAGGCCGCCCAAGCCGAAGGTAAAGGCAAGCGGCGGTGAGCCCACGAAAACGTCGTCCGGCGTCACGCCCAGCACGTCCTTGGCGTAACCGTCGGCAATGATCAGCAGGTCGCGGTGGAACTGCATAGTGGCCTTCGGTACCCCGGTCGTGCCCGAGGTGAAGCCAAGCAGGGCCACGTCGTCGCGGCCGGTGGCGACGGCCTCGAAGCGCACCGGCTTGGTGAGTGCGATACGATCGAGCTCGGCATCATGGTTAGCCGTGCCGTCGAAGCCCACGACTTGCTCGAGGAACCGGTTGTCCTTGGCGCAAGCCACCAGCTCGTCCATCAGCCGGGTGTCGCAGAGCGCCAGAGCAATCTTCGCCTTGTCGGCGATCTGCCCCAGCTCGCTGGCCCGCAACATGGGCATGGTGTTGACCACGACAGCGCCGGCCTTGGTGGCGGCCAGCCAGCAGGCGACCATGGCCGGATTGTTGGCGGCCCGAATTAGCACCCGGTTCCCGGGCCGCACGCCGTAGTTCTCGACGAGCGCGCGCGCGAGCCGGTTGGTCCAGTCGGTCAGTTCCTTGTAGGTCCGGCGCCTGCCATTGCCGATCAGCGCGGTGTTGTCGCCGAAGCCCTTTTGGACCATGCGGTCGGTCAGCTCGACGCCGACATTCAGCCGCTCGGGGTAGTCGAAGCCGGCCAGACGGAAATCCGGCCACTGCGCCGCGGGCGGAAGATTGTCGCGGGTGAAGGTGTCGATATGCGCGCTTGGTCCCAGCATCGTCACGTCCCCTCGAACGCCGGCGCCTGCTTGGCGACGAATGCGTGATAGGCGCGCTCGAAGTCGCGTGTCTGCATGCAGATCGCCTGCGCCTGGGCCTCCGCCTCGATGGCCTGGTCGAGTCCCATCGACCATTCCTGGTTCAACTGGGTCTTGGTGATGCCATGGGCGAAGGTGGGGCCGGCGGCGATGCGTCGGGCCATGTCGAGCGCCTCGACTTCCAGCGCCGTGCCGTCGACCAGCCGATTGTAGAAGCCCCAGCGCTC
The DNA here is from genome assembly GCA_013290035.1 of Alphaproteobacteria bacterium. Taxonomy (GTDB): domain Bacteria; phylum Pseudomonadota; class Alphaproteobacteria; order Reyranellales; family Reyranellaceae; genus Reyranella. The sequence continues at coordinate 2,118 of JABCYT010000594.1, read as the reverse complement.
GCCCTCCGCCGCCGACATGCTGCGGCCGGTATAGAGGAGCTCGGCGGCACGGCCCTGGCCTATGATGCGGGGCAGGATCGCACACGCGCCCATGTCGCACCCGGCGAGCCCCACCCGCGCGAACAGAAAAGCGGTCTTGGCTTCGGGCGTGGCGAGGCGGATGTCGGAGGCCATGACGATGATCGCACCGGCGCCCACGGCGACGCCATCAACGGCGGCGATGATCGGCTTGCCGCAATTGAGCATCGCCTTCACCAGATCGCCGGTCATGCGCGTGAAGGCGAGCAGCTCCTTCATCTCCATGGCGACCAGCGGGCCGATGATGTCGTGCACGTCGCCGCCGGAGCAGAAATTGCCGCCGTTGGACAGGAACACCACCGCGTCGACATCCTCGGCATAGCGCAGCTCGCGGAAGGTGTCGCGCAGCTCGGCATAGGACTGGAACGTCAACGGGTTCTTGCGCTCCGGCCGGTCCAGCCGCACGCGTGCCACCTTGCCCTCGACCTGCCAGAGGAAGTGCTCGGGCCGGAAGCTTGTCATCTTTGTCATTCCCGTCCCTCCCAATTGCTGCGAAAGGCCTTGAGCATCGACGTCAACTGCTGCGCGTCGCTTTTGCTGACGCCCGCCAGCAGTTCACCGACCCACCGTTCGTGTGCCGCCGCCATGGCGCGAAAGGCGTCCATGCCGGTCCGGGTGAGCTGTACGATCGACGTGCGACGATCGCCGTTGCGTTGGCCGCGCTGCAACAGCCCTTCCGACACCAGCCGGTCGACGATGCCGGTGACGTTGCCGTTGGAGACCAGAAGAAAGCGCGACAGGTCGCTCATCAGCATGCCATCCGGCGTGCGGTAGAGCGCCGCCATGACATCGAAGCGCGGCAGCGTGGTGTCGAACTCCGTGCTCAGCCGCTCGCGCAGTTCGGCCTCGATGATGCGTGAGGCACGCAGCAGCCGGATCCACAGCCGCAGCTTCTCCTTCGAGGCGGAGAGCGCTGCGCTCACCACGTCTCGCCTCCCGACAGCGAAATCGCCTGGCCGGTGATCGAGCCCGCCGCCTCGCTGCACAGCCACAGCACCGCCGCCGCGACCTCCTGCGGCTGGATGAAGCGGCCTTGCGGATTGGCGGCGGTGAGGCTTGCCCGCGCCTGCTCGGCGGTACGGCCGGTCGTGCGGACAATGCGCTGGACCGACTCTTCCAGCATGTCGGTCTCGACGAAGCCCGGGCACACGGCGTTGACGGTCACGCCCGATTTCACCGTCTCGGTTGCGAGCGCCCGCATCAGGCCGACGACGCCGTGCTTGGCCGCTACGTAAGGCGCGACATAGGCGTAGCCCTTCAGCCCGGCCGTCGAGGCGACGAAGACGATCCGGCCGGCCTTGCGCTTGGCCATGCCGCCCAAGGCCGGCTTCACGGTCAGGAACGATCCGGTCAGATTGAGATCGAGGGCACGCTGCCAGTCGGCGAGCGATGTGCGGTGTGCGGGGCTGCTTTCCGCCCCACCGGCGTTGGCCACGACAATATCGAACGGTCCCCTTAGCTCCTCGGCTTCGGCGTGAAGGCCGATCATTGCCGCCTCGTCGGTGACGTCCGCCGCGATCGGGAAAATCCGGGCGTTCTCGCCGGCCACAGCCTCGAGCTTGGCCTTCCGACGGCCGCAGATGGTCACGGCGACGCCCGCTTCGGCCAGCACCAGCGCGATCGCTCGCCCGACGCCTGTGCCTCCGCCCGTCACCAGCGCATGTTTGCCCGTGATCATACTTTAAGCCCCATGGTCGCAGTGCGCTCGGCCAGGCGGTAAAGCTGGTCGCGCCCGGCGAGATAAGGATCGGGCCACTTCACATCGCGGTCGCCGAGTTGCACCGCCGCATGCAGGGTCCAGTAGGGATCCGCGAGGTGTGGCCGCGCCAGGCAAACGAGATCGGCGCGGCCCGCCAGCAGGATCGAGTTGACGTGATCGGGCTCGTAGATGTTGCCGACCGCCATGGTGGCGATACCGGTCTCGTTGCGGATGCGGTCGGAGAACGGCGTCTGGAACATGCGGCCATAGACCGGCCGCGCCCGGATCGAGGTCTGGCCGGCCGACACATCGCAGATATCGACGCCGGCGGCCTGCAGGAG
>JABCYT010000593.1 GCA_013290035.1 Alphaproteobacteria bacterium | reverse complement strand
GGCCGGTGCGCCTCGAACAGCTCGGCAACGCGCGGCAAACCGCCGGTGATGTCGCGCGTCTTGGCGCTTTCCGTCGGAATGCGGGCGATGACGTCGGCCGACTTCACATGCGTGCCCGGATCGACCGAAATGATCGCGTCGACGGCCAGCATGTAGCGGGCCTCGCCGCCGCGGCTCAGTTTGAGGATCTTGCCGTCCTTGCCCTTGATCACCAGCGCCGGGCGGAGGTCCTGCTGGCCGCGGGCTGAACCCGAGCGCCAATCGATGACGACACGCTTGGCGATGCCGGTGGATTCGTCGAGCGTCTCGGTCAGGGACTGGCCTTCGACCAGGTCCTCAAAGCCGATTGTGCCTTCGACTTCGGTCAGGATCGGACGGGTATACGGATCCCACTCGGCAATGCGCTGGCCGCGCATGATGTGGTCGCCGTCAGCCACCTTAAGCCGCGCGCCATAGGGAATGCGATGCACCGCGCGCTCGGTCCCGTCGGGATCGAGCACGGCCACGATCAGGTTGCGATTCATCGCGATCAGATCGCCGTCCGAATTGCGGGCGACGTTCATATTTTTGATCTTGATCGTTCCCTCGAAGTTCGACTCGACGAACGACTGCTCCGAAATCTGTGCGGCGCCGCCGATGTGGAACGTACGCATGGTGAGCTGCGTGCCGGGCTCGCCGATCGATTGCGCGGCGATCACGCCGACCGCCTCGCCCATATTGACCGGCGTGCCGCGGGCAAGATCGCGCCCATAGCACTTGGCGCAGACGCCGCTGACCGTATCGCAGGTCAGCACTGAGCGGATGCGCACTTCTTGCACGCCCGCCACCTTGAGCCGCTCGACCTGCGGCTCTTCAAGCAGCGTCCCTCTCTCGACGAGAAGTTCGTTGCTCGACGGATCGCGCACGTCTTCAGCCGTGGTGCGGCCGAGGATACGGCTCTCCAGCGAGGCCACGATCTGGCCGGCATCGATAATGGCGCGCACCTTGATGCCATGCGTGGTGCCGCAGTCCTCATCGGTGATGATGCAGTCCTGCGCCACGTCGACCAAGCGGCGGGTCAGATAACCGGAGTTTGCGGTCTTGAGCGCCGTGTCGGCGAGGCCTTTGCGCGCGCCGTGCGTCGAGTTGAAGTACTCGAGCACCGAGAGCCCTTCCTTGAAGTTGGAGATGATCGGGCTTTCGATGATCTCGCCGGACGGCTTGGCCATCAGTCCGCGCATGCCGGCAAGCTGACGCATCTGCGCCGGCGAACCGCGGGCGCCGGAATGCGCCATCATGAAGATCGAATTGACCTGCGCCTCGGCGCCCTTCTCCGTCGCCGGCTTGGCGGCGGAGATTTCCTTCATCATCGCTTCGGCGATTTCCTCGGTGCACTTCGACCAGGCGTCGACCACCTTGTTGTACTTCTCGCCCTGGGTGATCAGACCGTCATTGTACTGCTGCTCGAACTCTTTGACGCCTTCACGCGTCTTTTCGACGATCGAACGCTTGGAGCCGGGCACCACCATGTCGTCCTTGCCGAACGAGATGCCGGCCTTAAACGCGTGATGGAAACCGAGCGCCATGACGCGGTCGCAGAAGATCACCGTCTCCTTCTGCCCGCAGTGGCGGTAGACGGTATCGATCATGCTGGAGATTTCGCGCTTGGTCATCAGCTTGTTGACCAGATCGAACGACACCTTGAAATGCCTGGGCAAAACCTCGCCAAGGAGCGCGCGGCCGGGCGTGGTCTCGTAGGTCTTGCGTACGACCTTGCCCTCCTCGTCCACGCCGTCCCAGACGTACTTGATCCGGCTGTGCAGCCCGACCGCCTTTTCCTGGAGCGCGTGCTCGACTTCGCTGATGTTGCGATAATAGCCCTGCACGATGTTTTTCTTCTTCGGATCCTTCTTCTGCTGCTCCGGCGTATACAGTTCCAGCTTGCACTGCCCTGGCCCGTTCTCGATCATGAGCGAGAGATAGTAGAGGCCAAGCACGATATCCTGTGACGGCACGATGATTGGCGAGCCGTTCGCCGGATGCAGGATGTTGTTGGTCGACATCATCAAGACGCGCGCCTCGAGCTGCGCCTCGAGCGATAGCGGCACGTGAACCGCCATCTGGTCGCCGTCGAAGTCGGCATTGAACGCCGCACAAACCAGCGGATGAAGCTGGATTGCCTTGCCTTCGATCAGAACCGGCTCAAATGCCTGAATGCCGAGGCGGTGCAGCGTCGGCGCGCGGTTAAGCAGCACCGGATGCTCGCGGATGACCTCGTCGAGAATATCCCAGACTTCGGGCTTCTCTTTTTCGACGAGCTTCTTCGCCTGCTTGACGGTGGTCGAAAGCCCTTTGGCGTCGAGCCGCGAATAGATGAACGGCTTGAACAGTTCCAGCGCCATCTTCTTCGGCAGCCCGCACTGATGCAGCTTGAGCTCCGGGCCGACCACGATCACCGAACGGCCGGAATAATCGACGCGTTTGCCAAGCAGATTCTGCCGGAACCGGCCCTGCTTGCCCTTGAGCATGTCGGCAAGCGACTTGAGCGGCCGCTTATTGGCGCCGGTGATGACGCGGCCACGACGGCCGTTGTCGAACAGCGCGTCAACCGCCTCCTGCAGCATCCGCTTCTCGTTGCGGATGATGATATCGGGCGCGCGCAGCTCGATGAGCCGCTTCAAACGATTGTTGCGGTTGATGACGCGGCGATAGAGATCGTTGAGGTCGGAGGTGGCGAAGCGGCCGCCATCAAGCGGTACCAGTGGCCGCAAGTCGGGCGGAATGACCGGCACATGCGTGAGGATCATCCATTCCGGCTTGTTGTGGGACTGGGTGAACGCTTCGATGAGCTTGAGCCGCTTGGCGAGCTTCTTCGGTTTGAGCTCCGAGGTCGATTCGGCGATCTCTTTGCGCAAATCCGCCGCCATTTTCCCCAGATCGAGCGCTTTGAGCATTTCGCGGATCGCTTCCGCGCCGATCATGGCGGTGAAGCTGTCGGCGCCGAATTGATCCTGCGCCTTGACGTAGTCGTCCTCGGACAGGAGCTGGCGGTCCTTTAGCGGGGTGAGCCCCGGCTCGAGCACGACGTAATGCTCGAAATAAAGGATGCGCTCGAGATCCTTGAGCGTCATATCGAGCAGCAGTCCGATCCGGCTCGGCAGCGATTTGAGGAACCAGATATGCGCCACCGGAGCGGCGAGCTCGATATGACCCATCCGCTCGCGCCGCACGCGCGACAGCGTCACCTCGACCGAGCACTTTTCGCAGATGATGCCCTTGTACTTCATGCGCTTGTACTTG
>JABCYT010000592.1 GCA_013290035.1 Alphaproteobacteria bacterium | reverse complement strand
GAAGATCGCCCGACCGGGCCCGACTTCGAGCGTCTGGCCGCCGCCCTGCTTGCCGGCGAGCTCGGCGCCGCGCTCGCGGCATGAGCTGGATCCTCGAAAACTACGATCTGCTGGCCGTGGCGCTCGGCGAACACATCGTGCTGGTGGCGACGGCGCTGGCGATCTCGCTGGTCATCGCCTTCCCGCTCGGCATCTGGACGGCGCGCCGGCCGGCGCTTTACGTCGCCGCCATGACGGCGACCGGGGTGCTCTACACCATCCCCGCGCTGGCGCTGTTCGCCCTCCTGATCCCGTTCATGGGGCTGGGCAAGGCGCCGGCCATCACGGCGCTGGTGCTCTACTCGCTGCTCATCCTGGTGCGCAACATCGCGATCGGCATCCGCGAGGTGCCGGCCGAGCTGATCGAGGCGGCCGACGGCATGGGCTACGGCAAGGGCCAGCGGCTGCTCAGGATCGAGCTGCCGCTGGCGTTGCCCGTCATCGTGGCCGGCGTCCGCATCACCGTGGTGACGCAGATCGCGGTTGCCACCGTTGCCGCCTATATCAATGCCGGCGGGCTGGGCGACATCATCTTCCAGGGCATTGCCCAGGATTTCGGCGAGAAGATCGTGGCCGGCGCCGTGCTCACCTCTTTGCTGGCGATCGCGGCCGACGAATCGCTCAAGCATGTCGAGCGCCGCCTGCGCGCCGCCACCTCGGAACGAAGCTGATGCAAAGCGACGTCCTCGCCTGGCTGGCCGACAACCGGCAGGCGTTCGAAACCGCGGCGAGCCGGCACCTCACGCTCTCGGCCACGGCGCTGGTCGCGGCCCTGGCGCTGGCCCTGCCGCTGGCGCTGGTGCTGGTGCGCTGGAACCGGCTAGCGGGTGCGGTGATCGCCGCGGTCAACGTTCTGCGCACCATCCCGAGCCTCGCCCTGCTGGTCGCCTTCCTGCCGCTGATCGGCACCGGCTTCCTGCCGGCCGTCATCGCACTCACCCTCTACGGCCTGCCGGCGATCCTCATCAACGCCTACACGGCGCTGCGCGAGGTCGATCCCGACGTGGTCGAGGCCGGGCTCGGACAGGGCATGACCGACCGCCAGGTCATGCGCCGCATCAGGCTGCCGCTTGCGCTCCCCGTGATCTTCGCCGGCATCCGCACCGCCGCGGTGCAGATCGTGTCGGCGGCGACCTTGGCGGCGTTCATCGGCGGCGGCGGGCTGGGCGAACTGATCACCGCCGGCATGGGAACGCTCAACATCGCCCAGCTCATGGTCGGCGGCCTCGCCGTGGCGGCGCTCGCGATGGCGACCGAGCTCGCTTTCGCAGCCCTCGAATGGCGCGTGCAGCGCTCGACCGGAGCGGCGGCGTGATCCGGCTGGAGGCCGTCAGCAAGACCTTCGCGGGCTCGGCCCGGCCAGCGGTCGACCGGCTCGATCTCGACGTGCCAGACGGCACGACTTGCGTGCTGATCGGGCCCTCGGGCTGCGGCAAGACCACGACCATGCGCATCGTCAACCGGCTGATCGAACCGACATCCGGCCGCATCGTCGTCGAGGGCCAGGACGTGACGCGCGCCGACGCCGTCGAGCTGCGCCGCCGCATCGGCTACGTCATCCAGCAGGTCGGCCTGTTCCCGCACATGACGATCGCCCAGAACGTCGCCACCGTGCCGCAGCTGCTGGGCTGGCCCGGCCCGCGCATCGCCCAACGCGTCGAGGCGATGCTGTCGCTGGTAGGCCTTGAGCCCGGCCAGTTCCTCGACCGCTATCCGCGCCACCTGTCGGGCGGGCAGCGCCAGCGGGTCGGCGTGGCGCGCGCACTCGCCGCCGACCCGCCGGTCATGCTGATGGACGAGCCGTTCGGCGCGGTCGACCCGATCGTGCGGGCGGGGCTGCAGACCGAGCTGCTGGGCATCCTGCGCCGCCTGGCCAAGACCGTGATCTTCGTCACCCACGACATCGACGAGGCGATCCGCATGGGCGACCTCGTAGCCATCATGAAGGACGGACGGCTGGTGCAATGCGCCCGTCCCGAAGAACTTCTCTCGGCGCCGAAGGACGCCTTCGTCGCCGATTTCGTGGGCGCCGACCGCGCCTTGAAGCGCCTCACCCTGACGACGGCGGGCGAAGCGGCGACCCCGACGTCGGCCGGCCCCGGTGCGCCCGTCGTGCCGGCGGCAACCTCGCTGCGCGATGTCCTCTCGCTGCTGCTCGCCAGCGGCGCCGACGCTGCCGCGGTCGTCGACGCCGGCGGCAGGCCCTTCGGCGCCATCACCCTGGCGACGATCCGCGCGCGTGCGGCGGCCCGGACGTAAGACTCGTCGGCCGCGCCCCGCCCTCACGCCTCCGGATCGAGGGTGACCTTGAAGAGCTCCTTGCCGGCGACGTCATAGAGCGCCTGGGTCATGGCCCCGCTCTGAGCGTCGATCTTGCAGACGCCGTAGTACTGCATGCCGGCGGAGGGCGGCAGGTTCTGCTTCATGCCCGCCGGCGCCGACGAATAGACGACGTCGGGCCCGAAGGTCTTGTCGATATCGCCCGGGCCGAAGGTGCCGGCGTTGATCGGGCCGGCGACGAACTCCCAGAACGGCTTGAAGTCGGTGAACTGGGCGCGCGCGGGGTCGTAGTGCGTGGCCGACGCGTAGTGCACGTCGGCCGTCACCCAGACCACGTTCTTGATGTCGTTGTTCTTGATGAAGGCGAGCAGGCTCGCGACCTCGAGCTCGCGGCCCTTGGGCGGTCCGTCCTCGTTGTTGGCCCAGGCCTCGAACGTGCCTTTCGGAACGTCGGGGTTGAGATCGGGCACGACGATGCTGATCGGCATGTCGCTCGCGATCACCTTCCAGGTCGCTCGGGACGCCAGCAGGCTTCGCTTCAGCCACCGCATCTGCTCGGGTCCAAGGAACGCCGCTTCAGGCGTGAGCGTCGTCTGGACGTTGGTCGAGTTCGGGCCGCGGTAGCTCCGCTCATCCAGCATAAACACGTCGAGCAGCGGGCCATAGGCGAAGGCGCGGTAGATGCGTTCCGGATCGTCGGGATCGAAGCGGAAGGGATTGTACTCGAACATCGCCCGCTTGGACCGCGCCGACAAGAGCGACAGGCTGCGCTCGTTCTTGTAGCGCGGGTCGTCGAGGATCTGGCCCGGGTACCAGTTGTTGCGCGTCTCGTGGTCGTCCCATTGCACCAGGAAGGGCACCTCGGCCATGAAGCGGCGCTTGTGCTCGTCCATCAGATTGTAGGCGAAGGCGCCGCGGTACTCGGCGAGGCTCTCGGCGACCTTGGACTTCGCCTCGGTCGTCAGGTTCTTC
>JABCYT010000591.1 GCA_013290035.1 Alphaproteobacteria bacterium | reverse complement strand
GGCGCCCCAGTGGCGCTTGTAGGCGCCGGTTTCCGAATCGATCACGATGACCCGGCGGTTGCCGTAGCCGTCGGCGACATAGGCCTCGTTCGCGCCTTCGTCGACCTGGATGTCGGCGGGCCGGCCGAACAGCGTCTTGTCGTTGCTGCCGCCGGTCGGGCCGAGCTTGCCGACCGTCAGCACCGGCTTGCCGTCCCTGGTGTACTTGAAGACGGCGCTGTCGGTCTCGGCGTTGCCGGTGATCCAGACGAAGCCCTTGCGATCGACATGGATGCCGTGCTCGTTGGCGACCCACGGCTTGGTCTCCGGACCGCCCCAGCCCTGGACGAAGGTGCCGTCGGCATCGAATTCCAGGACCGACGGCGCGGGCGCGCAGCACTTGTTGCGCGGCGGATTGAGCGTGGCGCCTTTCTCGTCCTCGGTGAGCGAGCGCGGGCGCTGCAGCACCCAGACATGGTCGTTCGAATCGACGGCGACGCCCGCCGCCTGGCCGAAGATCCAGTTGTTGGGCAGCGGCTTGGGCCAGAAGGGGTCGACCTGGAACTGCGGCGGGTCGGCGGCGATGGAGGACGATGAAAACGCACACACGCCGAGAAGGGCGGCCACCGCCGCCCACGCCATACGTCTCATCGTCTCCTCCGTCGTTTCTTGGTCGTTACGCCACCTTGGCCGGCTCCGCCGGCCTTGCCGGTTGGCGCTTGTCAGCCTGCCACGCCTTCAGCATGTCGCGGGCATGGTTCTTCGTGGGGTCCATCGCGCTTTCCTTGCCCGGGACCTTGGCGGCGAGCTCGATGACGTAGCCGTTGGGGTCGCGGAAATAGATCGAGCGGATGAACTTGTGATCCGAGACGCCGCGCACCTCGCGGCCCTCGGCCTTGCCCTTGGCGAACATCCTGTCGAGGGCGTCGGGCTCGACCTCGAGCGCGATGTGCAGGTCGAAGTCGTGCTGGTCCTTGAACTCGAACGGCATGTCGGGCGCCTCGAAGAAGGCGAGGCACGAGCCGTCGTCGAGCCGATAGAAGGTGTGCAGCACGCCGGCGCCGGTCTTGCGGCCGGTCATGGTCTCCTCGATCTTGAGCGTATGGGCAAGCGGCAGGCCGAGGAAATCCTCGTAGAAGCGCCGCGTCTCCTCCGAGTCGCGGCAGCGATAGGCGTTGTGGTGCAGGCCCTTGATCATGGCTGTTCTCCTGTTCAGATCGCCTGCCAGGGCTGGCCCTTGGTCGAGGCGCAGAAGCCGTTGAAGGTTTCGTAGACCTTGGCGTAGCTCGGCCGCTTCTTGATGTTGGCGAGCCAGCGCTCAACATTGGGATAGGCCGAAAGATTGCAATGCACCAGCTCGCCCGCGGTGACCAGTGCGGCGCCGAAGTAATCCGCAATGGTGATTTCGTTACCGCACAGATACTGGTTGTTGGGGCCGATGAAGTGGTCGTTCAGGACTTGCAGCCAGGCCTTGGACTTTTCCTTGCCCCAGGAAACGACGCCTTCCTGCACCTTGGCGTCCTCGCGTTTGAGGTGCGGGAAGAGTTGCGGATAGATCAGGCCGTAACCCCAGTCGCGATAGAAGTTGGAGTTGAACCAGTCCAACACCTCGTTGACCCGGGCGCGCTGCTTCAGGTCCCTGGGGTAGGCGGGCGATCCGGTCTTTTCCGCGAGATAGCGCAGGATCGCCGCACTCTCGGTGAGTCGGAAGTCGCCGTCCTCGAGCATGGGGATGAGGTGGTTGGGATTGATCTTGCTGTAGGCGGGCTCGTAGTGCTCGCCCTTCAGGATGTCGACGACCTGCATGTCGGCGGCGATGTCGTTGTCGGCGATGAACTGCATCACCGGACGAGAAGTCGTGGATACCGGATGCATGTAGAGCTTCATCGTTTCCTCCTTGCTAGCGGTCGAGCCAGACGTCCTCGAACCGCCAGTGATTATAGATCGTGTTGATCGCGAGGTTCAGTCCCTTGACCTCCGGACGCCAGCAGGTGGCGCCCCAGTCGTGCTGTATCACGGGACGGGCGCCATCCTCCTGTAACTTCTTGTCGATCTCCCACACGAGTTTGTGACGCACCTCGTTGTCGGGCAGGCGCGACTGCTGCTCGAACAGCTTCTCAACCTCGGGGCTGCAATAGTTGGTGTAGTTGCGCTCCGAGCCGCAGCTGAAGGTCTCGTAGAAGACCACATCGGGATCGTCGATGCCGACGCCCTGGACGTTCAGTCCGACGGTGAAATCCTTGCGGGCCATGCGGTTGTACCACACGGCGGTGTCGAGCGGCTCGAGCTCGCCCTGGATGTAGACCTGCTTCAGGTGGTCGATCAGGATCACCGCCTGGTCGCGGTAGGCCGCGATGTTGCGCGTCGAGACCTTGATCTTGAGCGGCTTGTCGGCGCTGTAGCCCAGCTCGCCCATGAGCTTGCGGCCCTCGGCGCGCGCCTTCTCGTGGTCGGCGCCGTAGCCGGCCACGGTGGCCAAGAAATCCGCCGGCATGCCCCAGCGGCCTTCCGGCGGCGGCAGCATGGTGCCGCCGATGCGGTTGGTACCCTGGCCGATGATGTGGGTGAAGGAATCGCGGTCGATCGCCAGCACCATGGCCTTGCGGATCCTGGCATCGTCGAACGGCGGCTTGTCGCGGTTGACCAGCAGGTTGGCCTGGGTGTTGGTCGGCAGCATCTCGCAGATCGCCCACGGCGCCTGGGTCTGCAGGTCTTTCAGCTGGGGCGCGGCGATGTCGGCGGTGAAGGTGAGATCGAACCTGCCGGCGGCGAAGGCCAGCAAGGAGGTGGCGCGGTTGGCGATGATGGTGAACTCGATCGCATCGAGATAGGGCCGGCCGGGCTTCCAGTAGTCGGGATTGCGCACGACCTTCATCGATTCGTTCTGCTTCAGCTCGACGAACTTGAAGGGCCCCGTGCCGATCGGCTTGGTGCGCATCTGGGCGGGCGGGACATGGCAGGGATAGACCGGCGACATGGCGCCGGCCAGCATGGTCAGCACCGAGGGCTGCGGCCGGCCGAGGACGAACGTGACCTCGCGGTCGCCGTTCACCGTCACCTCCTTGAGGTTGAACCACCATGACTTGCGCGGGTTCTTGCGCAGCTTCGATTCGGGCGAGATCAGCATGTCCCAGGTGCACTTCACGTCGGCGCTGGTGAAGGGCTTGCCGTCGTGCCACTTCACGCCGTCGCGCAGCTTGAAGGTGAGCTTGGTGCCGTCGTCGCTCCACGCCCACTCGGTCGCGAGGTCCGGCACGATGTGATCGGGCGCGTTCTGCTTGGACTGGGGATCGAAGACCACCAGGTTGTTGT
>JABCYT010000590.1 GCA_013290035.1 Alphaproteobacteria bacterium | reverse complement strand
GATTGCGCACTGCGCGGGCGATCAGCGCCGTGATCACGACCCCGGCCAGGCCGAACAGTTCCGGCAGCAGGCCGGGCAGGAAACGGATGCCGAAGATCAGCAGCCCGCCGATGCCGATGCCGCCCAGCACGACCAGGATGGGCCGCACGACACGGGCGAGCGTCGATGGGTTGGCGCGCATGAACCAGAAGATGCCGATCGCCAAGGCCGCCAGCGCAACGAGGGCCAGGAGTATGACCGGCATGGCTCACTGCCGCGCCGGGGCCGGCGCGGTCTGGGGCGCCGGAAGGGGCAACGATGGCGAGCCGGGTGCCGCCGACGGCGTCTGGAGCTGTTGTTCCTGGCGCTCACGCTGGATCTGCCGCCAGCGCTCGACATTGCGGTTGTGCTCGAGGAGGTTGGCGGCGAAGACGTGGCCGCCCTGGCCATCGGCCACGAAATAAAGCGAACGGTCGCGCGGCGCGGGATTGGTCGCCGCCACGATCGAGGCGCGTCCCGGATTGCAGATCGGGCCTGGCGGCAGGCCGGCCACCATGTAGGTGTTGTAGGGCGAGGTCGACTGCAGGTCAGCGCGCGTGAGGTCGCGATTCAGCAGGCCCTTCCCGCCGGTCAGGCCGTAGATCACCGTCGGGTCGCTCTCGAGCTTCATCCGGCGGCGCAGCCGGTTCAGGTACACCGCCGCCACCCTGGGCCGCTCGGCCGGAATCGCCGTTTCCTTCTCGATGATCGAGGCGAGCACCAGGGCTTCGCGGCGGGTGACGAGCGGCAGGCCGGCGGCGCGCTTGCGCCAGGCCTCGTCCAGCGTCTTGTCCATCGCCTCCTTCATGCGCAACAGCAGCCCATCGCGCGTGTCGTCGCGCGAATAGAAGTACGTCTCAGGCAGGAGATCGCCTTCCTTGAGGTCGAGGGTGATCTCGCCGGCCAGCGCCTCGGTCTTGCGTACCTGCTCGACGACCTCCGCCGTCGTGGTGCCTTCCGGCACGGTGAGGCGGCGCTGCACGACCTTGCCCGACTGCAGCAGGTCGACCAGCGCCTGCATCGAGATGTGCGGCGGGATCTCGTATTCGCCGGCCTTGATCGGCTTGGGCGCGGGATCGATCAACAGGGCGAGACGAAACAGGCGATCATGCTCGATGACGCCCTCGTCCCGCAAAACCTTGGCCATGGTGGCCGGGCCCGCGCCGCGCGCGATCACGATGTTCTTGGTCTTGTCGAGCGGTCCCGGCGCCGTGAGCAGCGTATTGCCGAGAAACAGCGCGCCGCCCATCACGGTCACGAACAGGGCGATGAAGAACAGGACCCAACGAAAGTAGCTGAGCACGCCTCAGCCTCCGGCGCTCAAACGGGGCCGAAGATCAACGACGCGTTGGTGCCGCCAAAGCCGAACGAGTTGCTGAGGGCGTAGCGGACCTTGCGCTGCTTGCCCTGCTTGGGCACCAGGTCGATGTCGCAACCCTCGTCCGGCTCGTCGAGGTTGAGCGTCGGCGGCACCGCCTGGTCGGTGATCGACTTCAGGGAATAGATCGCCTCGATCGCGCCGGCGGCGCCCAGCAGATGGCCGGTCGCCGACTTGGTGGACGACATCGAGAGCTTGTAGGCGGCGTCGCCGAAGGTCCGCTTGACGGCGCCGAGCTCGATCACGTCGGCCATTGTCGACGTGCCGTGCGCGTTCACGTAGTCGATCTGGTCGACATTGAGCTTGGCGCGCTTCAGCGCCGCCTGCATGGCGCGCATCGCGCCGTCGCCGTCCTCGGACGGCGCCGTGATGTGATAGGCGTCGCCCGACAGGCCGTAGCCCACGATCTCGCCGTAGATCCTGGCGCCGCGCTTCCTGGCATGCTCGTACTCCTCGAGCACGACGCAGCCCGCGCCCTCGCCCATCACGAAGCCGTCGCGCCGTTTATCCCACGGCCGCGACGCCTTGGTCGGCGTGTCGTTGAAGTCGGTCGACAGCGCCTTGCAGGCGTTGAAGCCGGCGATGCCGATGCGGCAGATCGCGGCCTCGGCGCCGCCGGCGACCATGACGTCGGCATCCTCCCATTGGATCAGGCGGGCGGCGTCGCCCAGCGCGTGCGCGCCGGTGGCGCAGGCCGTCACCACGGCGTGGTTGGGGCCCTTGAAGCCGTATTTGATCGAGACCTGGCCGGAGGCGAGGTTGATCAGCGCCGACGGGATGAAGAACGGGCTGACCCGCCGCGGTCCGCGGTCCTTCAGGATCAGCGACGTCTCGTAGATAGTTTGCAGGCCGCCGATGCCGGCGCCGATCATCACGCCGGTGCGGTTGCGGCCCTCGTCGTCCTGCGGCTTCCAGCCCGAGTCCTCGACCGCCTGCTCGGCGGCGGCGATGCCGAAGATCAGGAACTTGTCGAGCTTGCGCTGGTCTTTCGGCGGCATGTAGGCGTCGACGTTGAAGTGGCCGTTCGCCTTGTCGCCCTGCGGCACTTCACCCGCGATCTTGGTCGCAAGGTCCGAGGTGTCGAACGCCTGGATCGACCGGATACCCGATTCGCCCGCCATCAGGCGACGCCAATTGGTATCGACGCCGTCTCCCAACGGCGTCACCATCCCCATGCCGGTAACGACGACTCGCCTCATCGTCCGCTTCCTTGCCGCAGGAGACGATCAGGACTTGGCGTTGCTCTTGATGAAGCCGATGGCGTCGCCGACGGTCTGGATCTTCTCGGCGGCGTCGTCTGGGATCTCAATGCCGAATTCCTCCTCGAAGGCCATCACCAGCTCGACGGTATCGAGGCTGTCCGCGCCGAGGTCGTCGATGAATTTTGCATCTTCCTTCACCTGCGCCGCTTCGACGCCGAGATGCTCAACGACGATCTTCTTAACGCGCTCGGCAATATCGCTCATATTCTTGTCCTTCCCGTGTCTTCCAAATACCGATCGTTCGCCCAAGGGGATGGCGATTTCCGGCTCTTATACCTACCTGCCCTGCCATTGGCTAGCGCCGGAAAGCCCACAGAATCAGGCACTTGGAGCCTGTCCCCTCAGATCATCGCCATCCCGCCGTTGATGTGCAGGGTTTGCCCCGTGACATAGGCGGCCTCGTCGCTCGCCAGATAGACCACGCCCGCGGCGATCTCGTCGGGCGTGCCCAGGCGGTCGGCCGGCACCCGCGTTAGAATGCCTTTCTTCTGCTCGTCACTCAGCACGTCGGTCATCGGCGTGGCGATGAAACCCGGCGCGACGCAATTGACGGTGATGCTGCGCGAGGCGAGTTCCTGGGCCAGCGACTTCGACATGCCGATCAGGCCGGCCTTGGCCGCGGCATAGTTCGCC
>JABCYT010000589.1 GCA_013290035.1 Alphaproteobacteria bacterium | reverse complement strand
CCGCCGGGGATCCAGATCGGCGGATGCGGGTCGTTCTGAATCGGCCGCGGCCAGATGTTGACGTAGCGCTGCTGGTTGAAGCGGCCGGAGAAGGCGAAGGTCTCCTTCTCCGTCCATGCCTTCTTCACCAGGTCGTGCGCTTCGTAGTAGCGCTCGCGCAGCATGCTGGGGTTCTGGCCGTAGGCGTAACAGGTGTCCATCGGCGAGCCGACGGGAAAGCCCGCGATCAGCCTGCCGCCGGAGATGCAGTCGATCATCGCGAATTCTTCGGCGACGCGCGTCGGCGGATTGTAGAGCGCCAGCGAATTGCCCATGACGCAGAGCGCGGTGTCGGTCGTGCGGCGGGCCAGTGAGCTCGCGATCAGGTTGGGCGAGGGCATCAGCCCGTAGCCGTTGGAATGGTGCTCGTTCACGCAGACGGCGTCGAAGCCAACTTCGGCGGCGTATTCGAGCTCGTCCATGAAGTCGTTGTACATGTGGTGCGCTCGGCGTGGGTCGAACAGCGACGAATGGATGTCGACCCACACCGAGGGATGCTTCTGGTTGAAATCGTCGGGAAGCTCCGTGTACGGCATCAGGTGAAACCACATGAGCTTCATTGCGTCCTCCCTGGACTCGGACCGCTTGAGGTAAACAACCGTTTACCTGGGCGAAGGTGCCTCCACTCGGGGGTGTGTGCAATGTGGGACTTTCGCAGGGTGAGGGTAATTTTATTGTTTTTCCTCCGATTCAATTGCAACGATTCGCAATTTGTGCGTTGCACTCTCGCGGCCGCAGCAATAGCTTTGCCGCACTGCGAGAGGAGTCTTATCCATGAGCGTTGTCGCTTTCGCGGCGCGTCCGCATCCGACGGCCAACCAGCCGAAGAAGGATCTCTACGAGGTCGGCGAGATTCCGCCGCTCGGTCATGTGCCCAAGAGCATGTACGCCTGGGTGATCCGGCGCGACCGCCATGGTCCGCCCGAGCAGTCCATGCAGCTCGAGGTCGTGCCGACACACACGATCGGCGAGGACGAGGTGCTGGTCCTCGTGATGGCGGCGGGCGTCAACTACAACGGCGTGTGGGCCGGTCTCGGCCTGCCGATCTCGCCGTTCGACGTGCACAAGCAGCCGTTTCATATCGCGGGCTCCGATGCCGCCGGCATCGTCTGGGCGATCGGCGCCAAGGTGAAGCGCTGGAAGGTGGGCGACGAGGTCGTCGTCCACTGCAACCAGGATGACGGCGACGACGAGGAGTGCAACGGCGGCGATCCGATGTTCTCGACCAGCCAGCGCATCTGGGGCTACGAGACGCCGGACGGATCGTTCGCCCAGTTCTGCAAGGTGCAGGCCCGCCAGTTGATGAAGCGGGCGCAGCATCTCACCTGGGAGGAGAGCGCCTCCTACACGCTTACGCTGGCCACCGCCTATCGCATGCTGTTCGGCCATCGCCCGCACATCCTGCGGCCCGGCCACAACGTGCTGGTATGGGGCGCGGCGGGCGGCATCGGCTCGATGGCCGTCCAGCTCATCGCCACCGCGGGCGCCAATGCGATCGGCGTGATCTCCGATCCGTCGAAGAAGGACTTCGTGATGTCGCTCGGCGCCAAGGGCACCGTGAACCGCAACGACTTCGACTGTTGGGGACAGTTGCCCGACGTCGACGACCAGAAGGGCTATGCCGAATACATGAAGAAGTGCCGCAAGTTCGGCGCCGCCATCTGGGAAGTCACTGGCAAGGGCAACGACGTCGACTTCGTGTTCGAGCATCCCGGCGAGCAGACCTTCCCGGTGTCGTGCTTCATCGTGAAGCGCGGCGGCATGGTGGTGTTCTGCGCCGGCACGACCGGCTACAACCTCACCATGGACGCCCGCTTCGTGTGGATGCGCCAGAAGCGCATCCAGGGCAGCCACTTCGCCAACCTGCTGCAGGCGAGCCAAGCCAACCAGCTCGTGATCGAGCGCCGCATCGACCCCTGCATGAGCGAAGTCTTCGAATGGGCCGACATTCCCAAGGCCCACACCAAGATGTGGAAGAACCAGCACAAACCCGGGAACATGGCGGTGCTGGTCTCGGCCAAGCGGCCCGGCCTGCGCACCCTGGAAGACGCGCTGGAAGACTGATGGTCCTGGACGATCTGCTCGGGCTCGCCGCGGAGGCCGAGAGCGACGCCGAGGCCTATGAAGTGGCCGCGCGCGAGGCGGTGCGCAACTTGGTGGCGCCCAGGGGCAAGGTCGAGCCCAAGCTGCTGGAGCGCGAGCAATTCGCCGCCCACGGCTTCGCCTGGATCGCGACCTACGTCGCAGCGCTCCGCCAGATGCGACGCTGGGCGGAGAGCGGCGGCAAGGGAGAGCTCGAGCTCCTGATGCTGCAGTCGGCCTTCGGCGAATATCTCGCGCAGCTTTCCGGCGGCATCGCCATCAGCCAGGTCGAGATCGTGCGGCCGGCCGACCTCGGCATCGACGCCGCGGCGCTCGATACGCTGTCCGTCCGCAAGCTGATCGCGGCGAACAGCTCCGCCGTCCGCCTGCGCATCGCCGAGCTGATCGCCGACGGTCTCGACTCCGGCAATTTCGGCGCGCTCGAGCTGGGCGACGATGCCCTGGAAGAAGTGCGCCGCCAGTTCCGCCGTTTCGTCGAGGCCGAAGTGGCGCCGCACGCCCATGGCTGGCACCTGCGCGACGAGCTGATCCCGCTGCCGGTCGTCGACAAGATGGCCGAGCTCGGCGTCTTCGGCCTCACCGTGCCCGAGCAATGGGGCGGGCTCGGCATGGGCAAGCTCGCCATGTGCGTCGTCACCGAGGAACTGTCGCGCGGCTATATCGGCATAGGCTCGCTGGGCACGCGCTCGGAGATCGCCGCCGAGCTGATACGCGCCGGCGGCACCGAGGCGCAGAAGCAGAAGTATCTGTCGCGCATCGCCTCGGGCGAGATCCTGCCGACGGCGGTGTTCACCGAGCCCAATACCGGCTCCGACCTCGCGAGCCTGCGCACGCGCGCGGTGCTGGAAGGCGACACCTACAGGATCCAGGGCAACAAGACCTGGATCACGCACGCCGCCCGCGCCGACATCATGACCTTGCTGGCGCGCAGCGATGCCTCGAAGCCCGGCTACCAGGGCCTGTCGATGTTCTTGGCCGAGAAGCCGCGCGGCACCGACGCCGAGCCGTTTCCTGCCAAGGGCATGAGCGGCGGCGAGATCCGTGTGCTGGGCTATCGCGGCATGAAGGAATACGAGATCGGCTTCGACGGCTTCGAGGTGCCGGCCGCCAACCTTCTGGGCGAGAAGGAGGGGCAGGGTTTCAAGCAGCTCATGGC
>JABCYT010000588.1 GCA_013290035.1 Alphaproteobacteria bacterium | reverse complement strand
AGGCCAAATACTTTCGCCGCGCCTGCCGTGTCGCCCCCCATGAAGCCCAGCACGATCGTCGGCAGCACGGGAATCATGATCCCCAACGCCAGGACATCCAGCGCCACGGTGCAGAAGATGAAGGCAAGCGCGCGCCGGGCGTTCATTGTGACGTCGTGGTGGAATGGGGAGGAAATTGGTCGGGGCGACAGGATTTGAACCTGCGACCTCCAGTCCCCCAGACTGATGCGCTACCAGGCTGCGCTACGCCCCGACCGGATGCCGCGGCTGCCGCGGCAGGGGGGCTTTAGCGCGAATGGCAGCGATGCCGCAAGCCGGCTTGCACGGCAGCCGGACGGGGCGGATACAGGCGCCATGACAATAAGTGTTCCGAACCGGCCCCGGATCGCGATCGGCGAGATCGCGATGGGCCAGCGCGTGCTGGCTTTCTCCTCGATCGGCCATGCGCTGATGCACATGATGACGGCCTTCTACGCGGTGATCGTGCTGACCCTTGCCATCGCCTGGGGCCAGCCGCCCGAGAGCCTGCTCGAGCTCTACGCGCCGTCCGCCATCCTGCTCGGCGTCATGTCGCTGCCGGCCGGCTGGGCGGCGGACCGCTTCGGAGCGCCGCTCATGATGGTGGTGATGTTCGTGGGCCTCAGCCTCTCGTCGATCGCCTGCGGCCTGGTGGCCGAGGGCGACACCTTGGCGCTTATGCTGGCGCTCTGCGGGCTGGGCGTCTTCGGCTCCATCTATCACTCGGCCGGTATCGGCTGGATCATCCGCACCGCCCGCGAGCAGGGCCACGCCATGGGCGTGAACGGGCTGTGGGGCAGCGCCGGTCTCGCCCTCTACGGCATCGTGCCGGGCGTGCTGATCACGCTGGCGTCGTGGCGCGCCGCTTTCATCGTGCCCGGCATCGTCTGCCTCGTCGTCGGCGCCGTGCTCGCCTGGCAGATCAGGCAGGCAAGGTGGGCGACCGGCCGATGCCGGCGACGGCCGGCGTGCAGCCCGGGCGCCGCGAGTTCTGGCGGGTCTTCTCCGTGCTCTCCGTCACCATGGCGCTCGAAGGCGTCATCTGGTCGGCGGTGATGTTCGGCGCCGCGTTGGTGTTCGAGACCCGGCTGGCCGATGACATCGCGCGCCTGCGTGATGGGCTCGCCTCGTGGGGCGTGGCGACCCAGGCCGTCTTATGGGTCGGGCTCGCGACCTCGTTGATCTATGTCGTTTCGGGCATTGCCCAGTACGCGATGGGCCGGCGCATCATCGACCGCTATCCGCTGAAGTCGATCTATGTCACGGCCTCGGCGCTGCAGGTCTTCGCCATGCTGGCCTTGGCCATGGGCGGCGGTTACGTGGCCCTTGCCGGCGCCATCGCTTCGGCGATTTTGAGTTCGGCGGCGGGCCCGGTCGAGAACATCCTGATCGCGCGCTATACGCCCAGCCGCTATCACGGCCTGGGCTTTGGCGCGAAGTTCGTCGTGGCGCTGGGCGCGAGCCCACTCGCCATCGTGCTGATCGTCTGGGTGCGCAAGACGACCGGCAGCCTGGACGTGCTGTTCCTCGGCTTGGCCGCCATTGCGGTCGTGATCACGCTCGTCGCCCTGTTGTTGCCGGGCAGCGGGTGGAGAGAAGACGCGCGGGCGCCGCTGCCGCAGCCGGCCGAATAACGTTTCTACTTCGCGCGCGTGCCCTTGGCGGCCTTGTAGCTGGGGCGCGAGAGGCAGCGGTCGAGCCAGGCGCCGGCATTGGGGAACGGCCCGAAGTCGAACTTGATCGGCTTCGACCAGCTGCAGATCGAGGCGAGGTTGAGATCGGCCACCGTGAAGGTCGAGCCCAGCAGGTAGTCGCGACCCTGCAGCGCGGCATTCAGCACGCCGAACGGCTTGGGCAGCGCCTTCTGCGCTTCGGCCACGGCCTCGGGCTTGCGCTTGTCGGGCGCGGTCATGAACATGTCGATCAGGATCGTGAGCAGGGGCTTCTCGACCTCGGTCATGCCCCAGAAGCTCCACTGGTGACAGATTGCCTGGTCCTCCAGGCTCGCCGGGAAGAAGCCGTTCTTGCCGTGCTTGGCGGCGAGATAGAGGTTGATCGCCATCGATTCGAAGAGCTTGAAGTCGCCGTCGACCAGCGCCGGCACCTTGCCGTTGGGATTGATCTTTAGGTACTCGGCGCCCTTGAGGTCCTTCATCTCCATGGCGATGTGCTCGAACGGTATGTCGAGCTCGTGCGCGATCCAAAGTGCGCGTGCCGCGCGCGAGGCCGTCGGGCCATAGATTTTGATGGTCACTGTGAAGTCCCCTGAACCCAATCAGCGGCGACGATAATGCAGGCCGCCGCCGCGGTCTAACTATTCTCCAAGCCCGTATTCCTGGCCGACATAGCCGTGCCGATGGCCGAAACGCTCGGTCATGACCTCGGCAATATCCTTGTCCGGGCCGGCGACCCAGGC
This sequence comes from Alphaproteobacteria bacterium, assembly GCA_013290035.1. Lineage (GTDB taxonomy): Bacteria > Pseudomonadota > Alphaproteobacteria > Reyranellales > Reyranellaceae > Reyranella. The sequence goes on along the minus strand of JABCYT010000588.1, from coordinate 873 downwards.
GCCCGAGCGCACCGCATATTTCTTCGCGGCCTGTGTAGCCTTTGGCGCCTCGCCTTTCTGGAGCGCCCGGGCGGCGCCCATGATGAGCTTGCGGAATTCGACGATGCCGAGATCGGTCGGGCCGAGATGCTCGCGGGTGCGATCCTGGATCGGACCCTGGCTGTCCTGGATCGCCGAGTCCTGCTCGGAGACGCCGGTGATGCCGGTGAAGCTCTGGCTCTTCTGTTGCGCGCGGTCGATCAGGTAGTCGTTGCGCGCGTTGCGCAGCGGCATGTAGTCGTCGTCGACGCAGGAGTGCACGCCGAAGCCGCCGTCGAACTGCGTGCGTTCGGAGTTGGTGAAGGCGCGGTCGGGCCGCCAGCTGTAGGTATAGACCCAGCAGCTCGTATCGCTCACCGGCACCCAGGCCTGACCATAATAGACCTCGCCCGGCATCGCCGCCGGCGCGAAGGCGTGGTTGGGCATCAGGAACTGCGCGATACGCCAGTAGAGATCGGTCGTGTCGGTCTTGCGCGCGCCGCCGATCACCAGCCCGGCGTCGTGGCCCACGATGCTGAACTTGGGCCGCGGATCGTTGCGGATCCAGCGCACGCGATCGTCGGGCTTCGACTGGTCGCCGAGCGCCGCCGAGCGGCCGTAGATGGCCAGCGCCTCCTTCTCGTCCTTGGTCAGCACGGCATGCAGGAACGAGAAGTGGGCGGTATCGATGCCGCCTTCCAGGCTCTGCACCCAGTTGCAGTCCTGCCATTTCTTGGAGACGTAGCGCTGCGCGGCCGGCACCAGGCCGATCTCGAGCTGCGGCAGCTCGGGCATGCGATCTTTGGGTCCCATGTAGACCCAGATCATGTCGCCCCATTCGCGCGTCGGGTAGGC
>JABCYT010000587.1 GCA_013290035.1 Alphaproteobacteria bacterium | reverse complement strand
CAGCACACATACGGGAATTTCGAGATGTCAGAGACCGCTGCAACTACAGCCAATCCGCTGCTCGTCCCCTGGCAGACGCCGCATCAGACGCCGCCTTTTTCCGAGATCGCGCCGGAACATTTCCTGCCCGCCTTCGAGCAGGCCTTCGCCGATCACACGGCCGAGGTCACCGCGATCACCCACGACCCCTCGGTGCCCGACTTCGACAATACCGTCACGGCGCTGGAGCGCTCCGGCAAGCTGCTCAACAAGGTCTCGGCCGTGTTCTACGACCTGGTCTCGGCGCATTCGAATCCGGCGATCCTCGAGATCGACAAGGAAGTGTCCTTGCGGATGGCGCGGCACTGGAACCCCATCATGATGAACGCTGTGCTGTTTGGCCGCATCGCCATGCTGCACGAGAACCGCGCCAACCTCCGCCTCACGGCTGAGCAGATGCGGCTCCTGGAGCGCACCTATACCCGCTTCCACCGCTCCGGCGCCGGCCTCTCCGAGGAGGCCAAGAAGCGGATGGCCGAGATCAACGAGCGCCTCGCCGAGCTTGGCACCAGCTTCAGCCATCATCTGCTCGGCGATGAGCAGGACTGGTTCCTGGAGCTCGGGGAGGACGACCGCGCCGGGCTCTCCGACAGCTTCGTCGCCGCCGCCAAGGCCGCAGCCGAAGAGCGCGGCATGGCCGGCAAGGCCATCATCACGCTGTCGCGCTCCTTCGCCGAGCCCTTCCTGAAGAGCTCGGCGCGGCGCGACCTGCGCGAGAAGGTCTACAAGGCCTTTGTCGCCCGCGGCGACAATGGCAACGCCAACGACAACAACGAGGCCATTGTCGAGATCCTGGCGCTGCGCGAGGAGAGCGCCAATCTCCTGGGCTATCCGACCTACGCCGCCTATCGGCTCGAGGACTCCATGGCCAAGACGCCGGAGGCCGTGCGCGGCCTCTTGGAGCGGGTCTGGAAGCCGGCCCGCGCCCGCGCGCTGGCCGACCGCGACGAGCTGCAGGCGATGATCGCTGCCGACGGCGGCAATTTTGCGCTCGCCCCCTGGGACTGGCGCTACTACGCCGAAAAGCTCCGGCAGGCCAAGGCCAATTTCGACGACGCGGCGATCAAGCCGTATCTCTCGCTCGACCACATGATCGAGGCCGCCTTCGACTGCGCCACCCGCCTGTTCGGCATCACCTTCGCCGAGCGCAAGGATATCCCGGCCTGGCACCCGGACGTGCGGGTCTGGGAGGTAAGAGACCGCGAAGGAAAGCATAAGGCGCTGTTCTATGGCGACTACTTCGCGCGCTCCTCCAAGCGCTCGGGCGCCTGGATGACCTCGCTGCGCGACCAGCAGAAGCTCGACGGCGAGACGGCGCCGCTGATCATCAATGTCTGCAATTTCGCCAAGGGCGCGGGCGGCGAGCCCGCGCTGCTGTCGCCGGACGATGCGCGGACGCTGTTCCACGAATTCGGCCACGGCCTGCACGGCATGCTGTCGAACGTGACCTATCCCTCGCTGTCGGGCACCTCCGTGTTCACGGATTTCGTCGAGCTGCCCTCGCAGCTCTACGAGCACTGGCAGGAGCGCCCCGAGGTGCTGCAGAAATTCGCGCGGCACTACCAGACCGGCGAGCCGTTGCCGGAAGACCTGCTGCAGCGTTTCCTCGCCGCGCGCAAGTTCAACCAGGGCTTTGCCACCGTGGAGTTCGTCTCCTCCGCGCTGGTCGACCTCGAATTCCACACCCAGCCGGCTGCGGCGAGCCGCGACGTGCGGGCGTTCGAGCAGGCCGAGCTTGCGAAGATCGGCATGCCCGCTGAAATCGCGATGCGGCACCGGCCGACCCAGTTCGGCCATATCTTCACCGGCGATCATTATGCCGCGGGCTATTACAGCTACATGTGGTCGGAAGTGATGGATGCCGATGCCTTCGGCGCGTTCGAGGAGGCCGGCAATATCTTCGACCCCGCCACCGCCAAACGACTGCACGACGACATCTATTCGACCGGCGGCTCGGTCGATCCGGAAGCGGCCTATGTCGCGTTCCGCGGCCGCGAGCCCGAGCCGGATGCGCTGCTGCGCCGTCGCGGACTCCTGGAAACGCCGAAAGCGGCCTGAAGGTGAAGCGCGCCCTGCGGCTCATGTCCGGCCTGCTGCTGTCGCTGCTCGCTGGTGCGGGCGCGGCGGAAGCCCATCCGCATGTCTGGATCACCTCGGTGAGCGAACTGGTCTACGCGGCGGATGGCACGCTGACCGGCGTCCGCCACGCCTGGACTTTCGATGAGATGTTCGCGACCTATGCGCTGCAGGGCCTCGACACCAAGAAGAAGGGCGAATACAGCCGCGAGGAGCTGGCGCCGTTGGCAGAGACCAATGTCGAGGCGCTGAAGGAATATGCCTATTTCACCTTCGCCAGGGCCGACGGAAAGAAGGAGCGATTTTCCGAGCCGGTCGACTACTTCCTCGACTACAAGAACGGCCAGCTCACGCTGCATTTCACCTTGCCGGCGAAGACGCCGTTCAAGGCGAAGCAGCTCGTGCTGGAAATCTTCGACCGCTCCTATTTTGTCGACTTCCAGCTCGCGGAGAAGGATCCGGTCAAGCTTGTCGGCGCGCCCGAGGGTTGCCAGATGAAGCTCGAGCGGCCGCGCGACGGCTCGGCCAATGCGCAGACGCTCAACGAGCAGACTTTTGCCTCTGGCGGCGACAACGCCAATTACGGCGTGATGTTCGCCAACAAGATCACGGTGGATTGCCCGTGATGCGGCAACCCCGTCTGTTGCAGACACTGGCGGTCAGGCTCGCGGCGGTCGTTGTCATGCTGGCCGCCGACGGCGCACTGCATGCGCTGCTGGCGCAATCGCCGTTCGGCGGGCCTCGGCCGCCGGCGGAGCCGCCGGTCGGCGGCATCGTCGGCTGGATCCTGGAGCGGCAGTCCGAGTTCTATCGCGAGATTTCCGCGACCATCCGCAGCGCCAAGACCGACGGCTCGGCGGTCGGGACGCTGCTGCTGATCTCCTTTGCCTACGGAATTTTCCACGCCGCCGGCCCCGGCCACGGCAAGGCGGTGATCTCCTCCTATCTCGTCGCCAACCAGGAGACCGCGTGGCGCGGGATTGCGCTGTCGTTTGCGTCCGCCCTGATGCAGTCGCTGGTCGCGGTCCTGATCGTGGCCATCGGCGCGTGGCTGCTCAATGCCACCGCCAGGACCATGTGCGGAGCCGAGAAGACCATCGAGATCGCAAGCTACGCCCTGATCGCGGCGTTCGGCGCACGGCTGGTCTGGCTTAAAGGCGGCGCCTTCATCCGCGCGCTGCAGGGCGAGCGGGGTGA
>JABCYT010000586.1 GCA_013290035.1 Alphaproteobacteria bacterium | reverse complement strand
TACTTCGCCAAGCTCGCGGCGGTGACCGAGCGCACGGCGGGCATCCGCCGCTGGGGCGCCGCCTCGCTCGACCTCGCCTTCGTGGCCGCCGGCCGCTACGACGCGTTCTTCGAGCTGGGGCTCGCGCCGTGGGACGTCGCGGCGGGCCTCCTGCTGGTGCGCGAGGCCGGCGGGACGATCGGCGATATCTCCGGCAAGCCCTACGAATTGGGCGGGCCGTCGCTCCTCGCCAGCAATTTCGGACTACGCGATTCGATGGTGGACATCCTGTCCAAGGCCTAGCGGGGCGCCGGTTGAGCGGGGGTCGGCCATTGGCTATTGTCGCGCGGCAAATCGCGTTGAAAGGCAATCGGTTATGCCAACGTCTTCGGCCGCCGTGAGCAGCCTCGCCCTTGCCGTGTTCGGCATGGGCGCGGTGTCGGCGTTTGCCCAAGGACCGACCGTTGCCGCCGTCGATGGCCGCCGGGATGCCGCCCGGACGGCCGTCGCGCTGCCTGCCCCGCCCCCGGGGCCGATCGAGAGCCGCCTGCTGGCGATCCCGCTGCGCGCCGACGGCCAGCCGCTGCCCGAGGCCCCTCCGCCGCCGCTGTTTGCCGGAGAGCTGCCGGTGATCACCGTCATGGATCGCCGGAAATCGAAGGGAAGATCCGCCGCCGCGCCGGGGACAGGAACGGAGACCGAGCTCGTCATCACGATAACGCCCGGGCCCTTCGGAACGCCGGCGCCACCGCCCGACGACCCCGCGCCGCCGGAAAAGATGGTGGCCGCCGTCGCCCCCGACCTCGGCCCGGCCACGCCGCCGCCCACCAAGGCGCCCCTCGCCGCCTCCATTCCGTTCGTCGGACGATCGCCGGACCTCAACGACGCGACCAGGACGACGCTCGATGGCGTCGGCAAGGCTCTCGCCGACAAGCGGCCGCGGCTGGTCGAAGTGCGCGCCTTCGCCACCGGCGACGACATCGTGAGCCGGCAGATTTCGCTGGCGCGCGCGCTGGTCGTTCGCGCCTATCTGATCGACCGTGGCGTCAAGTCCCGCATCGATATCGGCGCATTCCTGGGCGACGACGAGCGCGTCGACATCCTGGTGCCCAACACGTGAGCGACCCTCGACGCAATCAGCGGCGGCTGGGCGGATGAGCAACCCGTTACCCTATCTCGTTCGCATGCTGCTGTTCCTGGCGGCCGTCGTCGGGCTCGCCTACCTGCTGCATCACGACCTGCTGCGCGTGTTCATGAACACGCCGATCCTGAACAGCGTGATCGTGGCCGTGCTGGTGATCGGCATCTTCTTCGTCATGCGCCAGGTGATCTCGCTGTGGCCGGAGGTGCGCTGGCTGCGCCGCTTCCAGCACCGCGAGGAAGGGGCGCCGCCGCTCGAGACGCATTCGATCAACCTGCTGGTGCCGCTCGCCACGATGGTGGGCGACCGGCAGGACCATTTCCGCCTGTCGCCCACGGTCACGCGTGCGGTGCTCGACGGCATCGCCACCCGCCTCGACGAGCGCCGCGAGCTCACGCGCTACCTGATCGGCCTGCTGATCTTCCTCGGCCTGCTCGGCACCTTCTGGGGCCTGCTGGAAACCATCGGCGCCGTCGCCGACGCGATCACGAATCTGCAAGTCGCCGGCGGCGATGCCATCCAGATGTTCGGCAAGCTCAAGGAAAGCATCGAGGGCCCGCTCAAGGGCATGGCGACGGCCTTCGGCGCCTCGCTGTTCGGCCTTTCCGGCTCGCTGGTGCTGGGCTTCCTCGAGCTGCAGGCGAGCCAGGCGCAGGGCCGCTTCCATATCGAGCTCGAGGAATGGCTGGCCGGCGCCACGCGGCTCTCGAGCAATGTGCAGGTCGAAGGCGAGCAGGGCGTGTCGGCCTATGTCGAGGCCCTGCTCGAACGCACCGCCGACGGCCTCGACGAGCTGACCCGCATGCTGCGGCGCACCGAGGAAGGCCGCGAAGCCGCGGCGGCGTCGAGCGCCATCCTGGTCGAACGGCTGTCGTCCCTTGCCGAAGCGATGCGCGGCCAGCAGACCCTGCTGGCGCGCATGGCCGAACAGTCGATCGAACTGCGCGGCGCGATCAATCGCTTGGCGGAGCGCGCCCCGGATTCCGATCGCGAAGCGCTGATGACGCACCAGCGCGCCATCGAGTCCCACCTCGCCCGCCTCGTCGAGGAGAACGTGCGCAACCGCACGGCGCTCGCCGACGAGCTGCGCGGCGAGTTCAGGCTGCTCGCCCGCACCATCGCCTCGACGCGCGGCGTAGGCAGCCCGGCCAGCGAGAGCTGACCGCATGGCGGCCATTTCCCATCGCCGCGGCGGCTCTCCCGACTACACCTGGCCGGGATATGTCGATGCGCTCACCACGCTCCTGATGGTGATGATCTTCCTGCTGTCGCTGCTGAGCGTCGCGCAGTTCACGCTGTCCAGCGCGCTCAACAGCCGCGACAGCGCCATCGACCAGCTCGGCAAGCAGATCGGCGACCTTGCCAGCCAGCTGTCGATCGAGAAGAAGGCAACCTCGAGCCTGCAGAAGGACCTCGAACAGCTCACCCTGCAGCTTCGCCAGGAACGCAGCGAGCGCGACAAGCTCAATGCCGACCTTGCCGCGCAACGCCAGTCGGCCGATGCGCTCAAGATCGAGCGCGACCAGCTTACCGAGCGCCTGACCTCGATGATGGCCGAACGGGACAAGCTCTCGACGGCGCTGCAGGGGGCGGCCAAGGAGTCGGAGGCCAAAGCAGCCGACCTGCAGAAGGAGATCGAGCGCCAGCGCGTCGAGCTCACGCGGCTCGCCGCCTCGCTCGCCGCCGCGAACGACGAGAAGGGCAAGCTGTTCGGCGACCTCACCGAACAGGAGAAGCTGACAGCCGAGCAGAAGGCCGCCGTTGTGCGCCTCACCGCCGAGCTGGCCGGACTCAGGGACGAGCTGGCGCGCCTCAATCCCGCGCTCGATGCCGCCGACGCCAAGGCCAAGGAACAGAACGCCCAGATCGTCGATCTCGGCCAGAAGCTCAATCGTGCGCTCGCCAGCAAGGTCGAGGAGCTGGCGCGCTATCGCTCCGAATTCTTCGGCAAGCTGCGCGAGGCGCTGGCCGGCCAGCGCGACGTGCAGATCGTGGGCGACCGCTTCGTCTTCCAGTCCGAGGTGCTGTTCCCCTCCGGCTCGGCTCAATTGCAGCCGGGCGGCGAGAAGCAGCTCGCCAGCGTCGCCCAGCGGCTGATGGAGATCGCCGCGCGCATTCCCAAGGACATCAACTGGGTGCTGCAGGTCGACGGCCATACCGACGACAAGCCGATCAACAACGTGATCTATCCG
>JABCYT010000585.1 GCA_013290035.1 Alphaproteobacteria bacterium | reverse complement strand
GGTCACGTCGAAGATTTCGCGGGCCGGGTCGTCGAGCATCTCGGCGACGGTACCCTGGCAGAAATTGAGCCCGTGATAGGGGCTTTTATGCATCTGTACAAAGCGCTTCAGCCCCTCGACGGTGCCGAGCACGCGAGTGACGCCGCGATAGCCGGGCGGCGTGTAGGGGTCGTGCGGATGGCAGGCGAGCCGCACCTTGGCGGCGGTCGCGACTGGGACGACCTGGCCGAGGAAATGGTCGATCCGCTCCCAGTTCTCGTCCTCGGAGAGGATCCGGCCTTGGTTGGCGGCACCGCCTGGTCGGTGTTGCTCCAGCGGAAGGCGGCGTTGCGCGAGCCGCCGCGCCCCGGCTCGCGCGGTGCGCCGAAGAGTCACGCTCGAGTTACTTCGTTTCTCTTTGCTCGTCAGCCTATCGCCCGTCCCAGCCACGTCCGCAGTCCGGCCAAGGTGCGGAATTCCTCCACTGCGCGGGCGCGGCCGTCTGGAAACAACGCCGATGCCATGTGGCTCAACGCGGTTCCAGGACCGAGCTCCAAAGCCGCCTCCGCGCCGGCCGATCTGCAGCTCTCGAGGCAAGCCGCCCAGTCGATGGTGGTAGAGATCTGACGGGCCAGCTTGTCGATCCCCGTTTCGATGTCGTGGATCGTATCGCCGTCGATTCCGCTCAGGAGCCGATACCCGGCGCGCGGCAGCCGCGGAGACGCCTCACGCAGGACGGCGCGGAACTGCTCCGTCGCCCTGCCGAGGAAAGGCGTGTGCGACGGCAGAGCCACCTTGAGGCTGATCGTGTGCCTCGCCCCGTGCGCGGCCGCCTCTTGGCACGCGGCCTCGATCCCGGTGCGACGGCCCCCGACGACAAAGCTGTCGACGTCATCGACGATCGCGATCGAGACCGAGTGCCGTGCCAGGATCGGCTCCAGGGTCGGACGGCGTAGCCCGACGATGGCGGCGAGACCGCCGTCGCTCGGCGCGGCCGCATCCATCATGACCGCCCGGCATTGCGCCAGGCGCAGGGTGCCCGCCCCGTCGAGGGCGCCGGCGCACCCCCAGGCGGCGAGTTCGCCGATGCTGTAGCCGGCGATCACGGCGCGCGCCGGCCGGACCGTGCCGAGCGCTGCCCACGCAGTCAGAGCCTGCGTGCAGCACAGGATCTGTCCGGAGAGGTCGGAGAACAGGCCTGCCGGAGCGACTTCCCGCACGAAGCGACGCGGATCCTGCCCCAGCACGCCGCCCGCGACGGCGAAGACCGGCTCGGCCTCCGGACAGTTCGCGACAAGATCGAACATGGCGGCATGCTGCCCACCCTGCCCGGAGCAGAGGATCGCCACCAGGCCGGCCATTACCATCCCGCCGTGAAGGCCAGCGCAACCGGCAGGGTCACGACGCTGGCCAGCGGGACATTGGCGAACGGAGAGCGACTCCGCTTTCCAGCGCATCGACGAACAGGGTCATGGCCAGCAAGTCGGCGCAGCCTCCGGGGCTCAGGCGCCGGGCGACGAACGCCGCATGCACGGCAGCGGCCCGCCCGCGCCAGTCCGGGGCGCCGACCCCGCCCTGCGACAGGAATGAGCAGGCCGCTTCAGAGGCGTAGCGCATCCCGTCGGCACCGCCGCGATGCAGAAGGTTGGTGTCGCAGACCGCGGCAATCAGGGCGAAGCACGCCTGCACGGGCGGTGCGTCAGGGTCGTCGGGCTGCAATGAGCGGCCATCCCTCAACGCCGGCCGGCCCACCTCGTAGACGCTTCGGAATCCACCTGCCGCCTCGGCCCGGGCGCCGCCCGCGCCATAGCGGCGGAGCGCCGCCGCGCCGTGGCTGAAGAGCGGGATCGGACCTCGCCCGATCGCCGCAGCCCATCGCCGCCTGACGACGTTGCCGAGGCCCACCGGCGCAACCGCCCCGCCTTCGGCCGATATTTCAGCGACTCCGCCTGCGGCGGCGCAGAGCAGGCCCATGCCGAAGATCGCGCCGCGATGCGTGTTGACGCCGCCCGTGACGGCCAGCATGGCGGCCTCTGCGCGCAGCCCGATCGTCCGGAGCCGGCCCATATCGGCTTCGTCCTGACCAGCCCGCGCCAACTCCGCGAAAAACGGGCGCAGCGCCTCGGCGCTGGCCTGCAGCATGGCCGCATCCATGTCCGTGTGGCCGCCGCTATCGATGTGGCTGACGAGGCCGGGCTTGGGCCAGGCCGCCAGCTCATGCAGCAGCGCGAACACCGCCTGGTCGGCGATCAGCTCTGCAACGAGGCCGCCTCCCCGCCGCTGCGCGGGACGGGCGGACTGGATTGCGAATTGAGGCGCCGCGCTCATGCGTGCTGCCCGACGCCCGGCAGAGACGCGATGTCGAGGAGCCGAACACCTTCCATCGTCTTTGCCAGCACCATGGGCCGATCGGCGGTCCGGTGCGCGTTCCACAGCTCGCGCCAGTTCACGGCGCTGCCGTCCGGAAAGACGACCTCGCCGTCGATGCGCAGCGGCGCGGCGCGCTGTACCTCGGTGATGCTGAAAACGAGGGAGAGGACGTCGAAATCTGCCGGAACCGGCCAGAGGACGTCGAGATCCGAGTGCGGGGACAGATAGGGGAGGCCGGTCAGATGCTGCCACAGCAGGCTGCCGAAGGCCGAGGGCTCCACACCGGTCCGCGCGCCCAGGGCGAGAAGCCAGACGATCGTGGAGCGCCAGCCCGGGTCCGCAACCCTTGCGGCGGCGCGCAGCAGGGGCGGGGACGAGCGTTGCAGGACGCCCTCGGGCGGAAGGAGAAGGGCGACGCGGCGCTTGCCGGCGGCCGGCGGCAGCGGGACACCGACCGGCACCAGGCCCCTCTCCTCTCCCTCAGCGCGGCGTCGAACGATGACCGGCCATCCCCGATCCACCCAGGTACCCACCAGCGGCAGATCGGCCAATGGCGGCCAATGGGCCAAAGCCGACGCCCAAACGTCCGGCGCCACATGCAAGAGATCGTGCCGCCTCCAGGGAGCGCTCGACGTCTGTCTACCTCCACGCATGCCCGGCCGCCTCCGTGGCGACCCGTTCGGCGATCTGTTGGGCCAAGAGGCGTCCCTTTCGTTCGAGCCCGCTCCGGTCGCGCAGATCGGAGGTGGCCACGGGCTGCCGCAGGAGGGCCGCAAGACGCGGTGCGAACGGCTCGTCGGCCGCCCAGGTCTCCGCCACCGCGCCGGTCGCGAAAAGCGGCTCGACGCCGGGCGCAAAGATGGGGGTCGACTTCGCCAGCTCCTCGAGGTCCGCGAGTGGCAGTTTGGTGACCCGAGAGATCGAGGGTAAATCCATGACACTGGGTTCCGCACCCGGCAGCGCCACGAGG
>JABCYT010000584.1 GCA_013290035.1 Alphaproteobacteria bacterium | reverse complement strand
AGCGCGAAGCGCGGAGCGGAGAGACCTTCTCTCCACGATAAGCAGCCTATCGTCGAGAAAAGGTCTCTCCGCGCGGCCCTTCGGGCCTTGGTCGAGACGACGGAAAACATTGCATCAACCCCATGCTCCCTGCGTAGGACGCGGGCGGAAAGAAAATCTCAGAACGCAGGCTTCTTTCCCGCCACGGCGGCGAGCAGGCGTTCGGGCTTGATCGACGACAGCGCAGTGCCCTTCATGACCGTCGGCACGACCTCGATCCCCTCGACGGCTTCGAACGTGGCGGTCGCGGGGTTGAAGGCATAGAGCTGGCCTTCGGTCATGTTGAACCACCAGCCGTGCAGGCGGAGCGTGCCGGCCGCGACCTTTTCGGCGATCCAGCGGAAGCTCATCAGATTCTGAAGGCTGTTGAGGACGGCGGCCTGTTCGACGGCGCGCGTGATGTCCGCGCGCGACTTTCCCTTGAGCTCGCGCACGGCAAGCTCGCGCACCTCCTGGGCGATGGAGGTCCAGGTCGAGAGGTAATCGTAGTCGGCGTAGACGCTGTCGCGGCCGTCGACCAGCGCGCCGATGCCGCCGCACAGCGCATGGCCCAGCACCACCACGTGCTCGACGCCGAGGCCGCGGACCGCGAACTCGATGGCCGACGAGGTGCCGTGATGGCGCGTGTCGGGCGGGAACTGGGCCGGCGGAACCATCGCCGCCACATTGCGCACGGTGAAAATGTCGCCCGGCCGGGTCTGCGTCAGAATCCCCGGATCGACGCGGGCATCGGCACAGGCAATGATCAGGATCCGGGGCGACTGACCCTCGGTCGCGAGCTTCTCGAACAGCTCGAGATGCTCGCGGTAATAGCCCAGCCGGAAGTCGGCGAAGCCCTTCAGAAGTCGTTCCAACGCCATGCAGGTGAAATGACCCAAGAACTCCTCTTCGACAAGCGCGGCGATGTCGGTTGGATCACCTTCAACCGGCCGGCCCAGCGCAATGCCCTTACTTTCGCGATGTATGAAGGTTTGGCCGAGATCTGCGGCCGGGTCGCCGGCACCGGCGAGGTGAAGGCCTTGGTCATCGCCGGCGCCGGCGACAAGGCCTTCGCCGCCGGTACCGACATCGCCCAGTTCCAGGACTTCAAGGGCCCTGAGGACGGCATCGCCTACGAGCGCAAGATGGACCGCATTCTCGACGCCCTCGAGCGTTGCAGCGTGCCCACCATCGCCGCCATCGCCGGCTTCTGCACCGGAGGCGGCGCGGCCATCGCCGCGGCCTGCGACCTCAGGATCGCCGCCGCCAATGCCCAGTTCGGCTTCCCGATCGCCCGCACCCTGGGCAACTGCCTGTCGATGGCCAACTACGCCCGGCTGGCCGCGCTGATCGGCCCGCAGCGGGTCAAGGAGATGCTGCTGCTGGCCAAAATGATGGACGGATTGACCGCGCTGGACGTGGGGCTGGTGAGCGAGCTGCTGCCAGACGCCACAGCCCTGCACACGCGGGCGGCGGAACTGGCCCAGACCGTCGCCGGCCATGCCCCGATCACGCTCAAGGTCACCAAGGAGGCGCTGCGCCGGCTGCAGGCCCGGCTGGCCGACGAGAATATCGACGACCTCATTGGATTGGCCTACGGTAGCGCCGATTTCCGAGAAGGCATGGCGGCCTTTCTGGGCAAGCGGGCGCCGAAATGGACGGGGACGTGAGCCTGCCAAGGACTGAACAGGAGGATTGGATGGTTCGTTTTGGGACAACTCTGGCTGCGTTGGGACTGTGCATTGCCGTCGCCGCCTGCCAGAGCCCGCAGCAGAAGGTCGCCTCCAAAGAAGACATGTTGACGGCCGCCGGCTTCAAGTTCGTGCCCGCCAACACGCCGCAGCGCCAGGCCGCGTTCCAGCGGCTGCCGCCGCACAAATTCTCCCGCCAGATCAAGGACGGCCGCACCTTCTACGTCTATCCCGACCCCACCGTGTGCGTCTGCCTGTATGTCGGCGACCAGAACGCCTACGCCACCTACCGCAAGAACGTGTTCCAGCAGAACCTCGCCGACGAGCAGGCGATGACCGCCGAGACGATGGAGATGAACGACTGGGATTGGGGCCCGTGGGGCGGCTACCCGATGGGCTGGTACTACTACTAACAGCCGTTCCGACCGAGCGACGTCGACAGCGGGCCCTCTACGCCCGCTGTCTGCTTATCCGGACCGCGGATCCCGGTCAGGGCGCGGTCGGCAGAAGCCTGACGTGGGACTCGGCAGCGGCCCATCCTTCCATTGGGATACTTCAGCATGTGGTGTGGACCTGAACGTGGTGGTGGATTGAGCGCCGGCGGCTCAGGCCACTGTAGCATTCTCAGGGACTTGGCAAACTCGGTCAGGAGCCAAAAGGTTGAATCAGCTGCAGGCGACCGAAGCCTTGCCGCGATCGGATTTCGTTGCGAGCTCGCTCAATCATGGGGAAAATGAACGTAGCGGCTCGGAAACCTGGGGAATGCCGGGTCATCACGGGCCTGCCCCGACGGGAGAACCCTGACCATGCTCGTTCGGACGGCGCTCGTTGTCGCCAGCCTCGCCGCCACCCTGCCGGCCGCGGCGCAAACCACCTGGCCGAACCAGCGCGAGGGCGACTTCGTGCTCAAGAATTATGTCTTCGACAGCGGCGAGACCCTGCCCGAACTGAAGCTGCATTACACGGTCCTCGGCACGCCGCACAGGAACGCGGCCGGCGAGATCGACAACGCCGTCGTGCTGCTGCATGGCACCAGCGGCACGGGCAAGAACTGGCTCCTGCCCTCGCTCGCGAACGAGCTGTTCGCCGAAGGCCAGACGCTCGACGCCGCGCGCCATTTCATCATCCTGCCCGACGGCATCGGCCGCGGCGGCTCGAGCAAGCCGAGCGACGGTCTGCGCGCGAAATTCCCGCACTATCGTTACCGCGACATCATCGCGTCGGAATATCGTCTCGTCACCGAAGAGCTCGGCATCAAGCATCTGCGCCTGGTGCTCGGCAGCTCGATGGGCGGCATGCATGCCTGGATGTGGGGCGAGATGTATCCCGGGCTCATGGACGCGCTGGTGCCGATCGCCAGCCAGCCGATCGAGATCTCCGGCCGCAACTGGATCGGGCGGCGCATCGCCATCGAGGCGATCCGCCACGACCCCGACTGGAACGAGGGGAACTACACAACCAAGCCGTCGCACTACATCTACACCGCGCCCTTCGGCGCGCTGATGACCGAGAGCGTCGTCCGCCTGCAGGAGATGGCGCCGACGCGCGAGGCGGGCGACGCGCTCTATGAGAAATACGTCGCGGCGGCGCGCCAGGGCGACGCCAACGACCAGCTC
>JABCYT010000583.1 GCA_013290035.1 Alphaproteobacteria bacterium | reverse complement strand
AACGTCACGGTCAAGACGGACGCCGTGCGCCAGGTCCTGGAGTACGCCAAGAAGCTCGCCGCATTCGTTCCCTCGGATGCTCCATCCTGGGACGATGCGTCGAACAACAAGTGGCTGATCTCCGGCAAGGGGGCGCTGATCTTCAATCCCCCGAGCGCGTGGGCCGTCGCCAAGCGAGATGCGCCACAGGTCGCCGAGAAGTGCTGGACGCATGGTTTCCCGAAGGGGCCGGCGGGTCGGTTCAATCCGATCCTGCCGCGTTTCTATGGCGTCTGGAGCTCCTCCAAGAACAAGCCGGCGGCCAAGAGCCTGCTCGAGTACCTCGCCATGCGCCCGGCCGCCGAGCGGCAGGTCGCGGCGAGCCAAGGCTACGACATCCCGCCGTACCCGAAGTTCAACGACTTCAAGACCTGGGACGAGGAGGGACCACCCACGGGCACGCTCTCGCACTATCCGATCAAAGGCGGCGACCAGGTCGCCGGAGTGGTGTGCTCGCCAGCCCCGCCGCTGATTGCCGCCCAGATCTGGGCCCAGTCGGTTCAGGCCCAGATGGTCGTGCGATATTTCAAGGGCGAGGCGATGGCCAGCGTGCTCGACCGGGCGGAAAGAGATCTCGAAGGGTTCAAGCGCACCTGATCGTTGGGCGCGCTGGAGCGAAAGAAGAAGGCGCCGCGGGAAACCGCGGCGCCTTTTCCGTATCGTCGGGCTGGACCTTAGTGGGTCAGCGCCGGCTGGCTGCCGGCCACGACGGGGATCGCGCGGGGCTTCTTCTCCTCCGGGATCTCACGCTGCAGCTCGATCGTCAGCAGGCCGTTGGCAAGCTTCGCGCCCACGACCTTCACATGGTCGGCGAGCTGGAAGCGGCGCTCGAAGTTGCGCCCGGCGATGCCGCGATAGAGATACTGCTTCTCGTCCTGGCCGTTGGGAGCGGCCTGGCCGGTGACCAGGAGCTCGTTCTCCTTCTGGGTCACGTTGAGCTCGGCCTCGGCGAAGCCCGCCACCGCCATCACGATCTTGTAGGCGTTATCGCCTGCCTTCTCGATGTTGTACGGGGGGTAGCCGTTGGCGCCGGAGTGGCTGGCGGCGGAATCGAGCAGGTCGAAAACCCGGTCGAAGCCGACAGTGGCGCGATAGAACGGCGAATAGTCGAAAGTACGCATTGATCATCCTCCAGTGAGCGATGGTTTGACGCCGCCCGCCCCGGGATGGGCACGGGCGACAGCGTGGATTTAGGAAGGGTCCCGGCGCCGTCAAGGGGACGAAAAATTTCCTTCCTGACCGGGCCTGCGGCAAGAAATGCTCGTTTCCGCAACACCTTCGGAAATTCAAGTCGTGGCGGATATGCGAAGACACGCCAGATCAAGAATCCGACCAACGCGGGTGTCCGGATGTCCAAACTCCTTCGCAAACCAGACGTCGTCCTGTGGCTGCTGTCGTTCTCCCAGGCCGCGGCCATGCTGGCCCTGAACCTGCTGCTGCGGGTCGCCGTCTCGTGAAGCATCTGCCGCTGTTCTTCGATCTTGCCGGCCGCCGCATCGCGGTGGTGGGTGAGGGCGCTGCCGCCGACCGCCGGGCCGACCTCGTGCGCTCCGCCGGTGCCGACGTCCGGCGCATCGTCTCGCCCGTCGTCCAGCCCTCGGATTTCCGCGGCGCCACGGCCGCTTTCATCGCCACCGGTGACGCCGCCCGTGACGCCGCCGCGCAGCGGGCCGCCAAGTCGATCGGCGTGCCGGTGAACGTGGCCGACCGGCCGGCGCTCTGCGATTTCATCCTGCCGGCCATCGTCGATCGCGACGAGATCGTGGTCGCCGTCTCGACCGGCGGCGCCTCGCCCACCCTGGCCACCGTCCTGCGCGGCCGCATCGAGGCGGCGTTGCCCGAGCGCCTGGGCGCGGTGGCGCGTCTTGCCGCCACCTTTCGCGCGCAGGTCAACGCCCTGATCGCCGAGCCTGCCCGGCGCCGCGCCTTCTTCCGTCGCCTGGTCGAGGGACCCGCGGCGCGCCTGGCCCTCGCGGGCGACGATGCCGGCGCGCGGCGTTCCGCCCTGGGCGAGCTCGATGCCGCCCGCCGCCACATGACGCCCCTGGGCATCGCCCATATCGTGGGCGCGGGCCCGGGCGATCCCGATCTCCTGACCTTGCGCGCGGCGCAGCTCCTGCAGGAGGCCGACGCCATCCTGCACGACGATCTCGTGCCGGCTGCCATCCTGGCGCGGGCGCGCCGCGACGCCGAGCTTTTGGCCGTCGGCAAGCGCAAAGGGCAGGCAAGCTGGGCGCAGGCCGACATCAACGCCGAGCTGGTGCGCCGCGTGCGCGCCGGCCAGACCGTGGTGCGGCTGAAGGCGGGCGATCCGTTCGTGTTCGGCAGGGGCGGCGAGGAGGTCGAGGCCTTGCGTGACGCGGGCCTGCCGGTCGCCGTCGTGCCGGGCATCACCGCGGCGCTGGGCTGCGCGGCCTCGGCCGGCATTCCGCTGACCCATCGCCGTCTCGCCTCGGCCGTGACCTTCGTGAGCGGCCACAGCGCCGCAGAGAACCAAGGGACCAGCCGCGAGGCTCACTGGCCGGCGCTGGCGGCGCAGGGCCACACGCTTGCCATCTACATGGGCGCCACGGAAGCCGCTTCCGTGCGCGACCGTCTCCTGGGCGCCGGCGCGGATCCCGACACGCCGGTCGCCATCGTCGAGAACGGCACGCGACCCGACGAACGGGTGTCGCTCGGCCGGCTCGCCGACCTGGCGCGGCTCGCCGTTCCCCATATCTCCCGCGGTGACGCGGGTCCCAGCCTCATCATCATAGGCGACGTCGCGGCGCTGGCCGCCACGGCCGAGCAACCGCTTCTGGCGGAGGTTTCCTGATGGCCAAGAATCTCAGCGGCGACCTTTTGGTGGCGTCCGCCAATCGCCTCACCGACGGCGTCGTGGTGTTCCTCGACGATGCCGGCGAGTGGACCCGGCGGCTCGACCGTGCCGCCGTCGCCCGCGACAAGCGCGCCGGCGAGATCCTGCTGGAACGCGCCCGGGCCGAGGCCTTCAGCGTGGTCGACCCCTATCTCGTGGCCGTCACCGAGGACGATCACGGCGTGCTCGAGCCGCTCTCGCTGCGCGAGAAGATCCGCGTCTCGGGCCTCACCTTTGACGCCATCGCAGCCGATGCGGTGCGTTATGCCTGACACCCATTTCTACCGCTACGACGACTACGACCGCACGCTGGTCGCCGAACGGGTCGAGCAGTTCCGCGACCAGGTCCGCCGCCGGCTGGCGGGCGAGCTCACCGAGGAGCAGTTCAAGCCGCTGCGGCTCACCAACGGGCTCTACCTGCAGCTCCATGCC
>JABCYT010000582.1 GCA_013290035.1 Alphaproteobacteria bacterium | reverse complement strand
GCCATGGCTCTGGCCTTCGACCAGCAGCGGATTGATGACCGTGCCGAAGTCGTTGACCATGGTGTACTTCACCACCTCGACCCAGCCGGTGTCGGGATCGATCTCGACCTCGGCGACATGCGCGCCATTGGGAAAGGCCGAGGGCGCCGCTTCGTGCACATGGCTGACATCGAGCGTGGCGGGCACGCCCTCGGGCAGCTTCATGCCGCCGCGCAGGCGCTCGGCCAGTTCCATGATGCCGATGCCGCGGTCGGTGCCGACGATGGTGAAGCGGCCCAGCCTGAACTCGATGTCGGCCGCCGAGGCTTCGAGCGCCACGCCCGCGATCTGCTTGCCCTTGTCGATCACCTTGTCGGAGGCTTCGACGATCGCCGCACCGCTCGCCATGATCGACTTCGATCCGCCGGTGCCGCCGCCGGCGATCAGCAGGTCGCTGTCGCCCTGGATCAGTTTTATGCGATGGAACGGGATGCCGAGCTTCTCGGTCAGCACCTGGGCGAAAGCCGACCAGTGGCCCTGGCCGTAATCCAGCGTGCCGGTGATGATGGTGACGTCGCCGTTTGGCTCAAAGCGGATGCCGCCCATCTCCTTCATCGGCGGCGCCGTGACTTCGAGATAGTCGCCGATGCCCAGGCCGCGCAGCCTGCCGCGCGCCTTGCTCTCGGCCTTGCGCGCCGCGAAGCCCGCGACGTCGGCGAACTTCAGCGCCTTGTCCAGAAGCGTCGTGAATTCGCCGCTGTCGTAGGTCGTGCCCGATGCCGTCTTGTAAGGCATCTCCTCGGGCTTGATGTGGTTGCGGCGGCGCATCTCGACGCTGTCGATGCCCATCTCGCGCGCCGCGGTGTCGATCAGCCGCTCCATGAAGTAGTTGGCCTCGGGCCGGCCGGCGCCGCGATAGGCGCCGACCGGCGAGGTGTGGGTGAAGGCCACCTTGGTCGCCACCTCGATCAACGGCGTGCGGTAGATGGCGGCGAGGTTGCGCGTGACGCCCATCGATCCCATCAGCGGGCCGACATTGGCGAGATAGCCGCCGACATTGGCGAAGCCGGTGAGCCGCACGGCCAAGAACCTGCCGTCCTTGTCGAGCGCCAGCTCGCCGTCGAAATCATGGTCGCGGCCGTGCTGGTCGCTCAAGAAGCTGCCCGAGCGTTCGTCGGTCCATTTGACCGGCCGGCCCAGGATCTTGGCGGCGTGGAACAGCCCGGCATATTCGGGATAGGGCGAGCCCTTCATGCCGAACGAGCCGCCGACATTGCCGGTCAGCACGCGCATCTGGTTCGGCTTGATCTTCAGCAGATCAGCCATCTGATGCTTCAGGCCGAAGGCGCCCTGGTTGCCGGCGCGCAGGGTGTAGCGGTCGCTCTTGGCGTCGTACTCGCCGATCGCCGAGCGCGGCTCCATGGCGCAGACGACGATGCGGTTGCTGACCAGCCGCAGGCGCGTCACATGGGCCGCCTTGGCGAAGGCCTCGGCCACCTTCTCGCTGTCGCCGTAGTGATAGTCGACGCAGATATTGCCGGGCGCATCGTCGAACACGATCGGCGCGCCGGGCTGGGCCGCTTCGCGCGCGTCGGTCACCGCCGGCAGGGCGTCGATGTCGAGCATGACCGCTTCGGCGGCGTCCTTGGCCTCGGCCAGGGTCTCGGCCACGACGAAGGCCACCGGATCGCCGACGAAGCGCACCTTGTCCGTGGCGAGCGAATGGCGCACAGGCGTCTTCATCGGCGTGCCGTCGCGGTTGGGTACCGGGATCAGGGTCTTGAGCGGACCGTAGCCCGCCGCGTTGAGGTCGGCGCCGGTCCACACGCCCAGCACGCCCGGCATCTTCTTCGCGTCCTCGCTGTCGATGCCCTTCAGCACGCCGTGCGCCACCTGGCTGCGCACCATCACGGCATAGGCCTGGTTCGGCAGATTCATGTCGTCGGTGTAGCGGCCCTGACCCTTGAGCAGGGTGGGGTCTTCCTGGCGGGGCACCGGCTGGCCGATGCCGAATTTCATCAAATTGAGAGTGTCCGCATCGGCCGATAGGCCATGTGGCGCATTCATGGGCGTCCATCCAAAAAGGGGCGGGGAATAGGCCTCGATTATAGCGCAGGACCCCGGGGGCTGTGCTAGTCATTGCTGCCATGTCCAACCTCGACCCTGTTACGCTGACTGTCATTCAGAACGGCCTGATCCAGGTCTGTAACGAAATGGACTTGGCTTTCGTGCGTTCGGCCTTCTCGCCGGTGATTTCCGAAGGCATGGACCGTTCCGACGGCATCTACGACGCGTCAGACGGCGCGCTGATCGCCCAGGGCGAGCTCGGCCTGCCGGTATTCGTCGGCACCATGCAATTCTCGAGCCGGGCGGTGATCGACCGGGTGAAGTCGCACTATGCCGGCAAGGTCGATCCGGGCGACGTGTTCATCGTCAACGATCCCTATCTCGGCGGCACCCATCTGATGGATGTGCGATTCGTGAAGCCGTTTTTCTACCAGGGCGAGCTGTTCGCCTGGCTGGCCAATACCGGCCACTGGCCCGATGTCGGCGGCATGGTGCCGGGCGGCTTCTCGGCCAGCGCCACCGAAGTCGAGCAGGAGGGGCTGCGCCTGCCGCCGGTGAAATTCTGGAAGAAGGGCGTGATGGACCAGGAGATCCTGTCGATCATCCTGTCGAACATCAGGATCGCCGACCAGCGCATCGGCGACATCAAGGCGCAGGCCGCCGCGCTCACCACCGGCGAGGTACGGCTGACGGCCCTCATCGACCGCTACGGCGCCGAAATGGTGCGCCAGGCGATCGCCGAGATGCGCCATCGCGCCGAGCGCCAGATGCGCGCCAAGATCGCGGCCATTCCCGACGGCGTCTACGAGGGCACCTCGCAGGTCGACAGCGACGGCGTGGTCGACCAGCCGCTCACCATCAGGATGAAGATCACCAAGAAGGGCGAGGACCTTCTCTTCGACATGACGGGCTCCAGCCCGCCTTGCCGCGGACCGATGAACAGCGTCATCGCCACCACCAAGTCGGCGATCTATCTCGCGGTGAAGCACGTCTTCCCCGACGTGCCGATCAATGCCGGCACCTTCGAGCCTCTGAAGATCGTCGAGCCCGAAGGGACGTTCCTCTATGCCCACTATCCGCGGCCGGTCTCGGGCTGCGCGGCCGAGGTGAGCCAGCGCATCGCCGAGGCGGTGTTCGCCGCGCTCACCAAGGCGATCCCCGACCTGCTGTTCGCCGCACCCGCCGGCACCTCGGGCAATCTCGGCGTCGGCGGCTACGATCCCGAGCGTGACAAGAGCTACATCATGTATCTCTTCACCGGCGGCGGTTACGGCGGTTTCCAG
>JABCYT010000581.1 GCA_013290035.1 Alphaproteobacteria bacterium | reverse complement strand
CGTGCTGTCGGCGCGGGCGGCCATCGGGGCCTTCGCCGCGCAGCAGGGGCCGGCCACCTTGAAGGCGCTGGATGCCGTGACCTCCTTCATCGCCGACTGGAAGGCGCCCAAGGGAGTGCTGGCCCTGGGTCTGAAGCCCGCGAAGACAGCGGGCCTCGCCGATCTCGACAAGGTCATGGTGCCCAATGCACTCGTGACCATCTTCGGCTTCACCGCCACCTATCCCGGCACCAAGGAGGGCGCGGCCAAGGACGGCGCGACAGCAGCGAAGTAGATGAAGCGACGCGCCCTGCCACGAGCAGGGCGCGTGCAGATTCCTTTGTCGTGTTGTTGTCTCCAGATCTTGTGGATTGGACGGTGCGGCGACCACGAAACGACCGGCAACCCGTTCCGCCAAGGGGGCGTTCCTATGGCAGCGGCGTCCAATCCCGGGCGTCGCCGCTGAGAATGGAGGGCTAGCGATGAACGACCCCAAGGAACGCAAGCCGCAGCAGTCGCAACAGGAGCGCGATCAGCAGCAGCGGGAGCGTCAACAGCGCGAGCAACAGCAGCGCCAGAACCAGCAGCCCAACCAGAAGCCGGGCCAGCCGGGCCAGAAGCCCGGTCAGCCGCAGCACAGGGATGAGTAACGTCTCATCGTAGCGAGGAGGAGATGCCCGCCGAAAGGCGGGCATCTCTTTCTTGAGAGAGTGAGAGAGAGCGAAGGATGATGCCGACATCAGGACCGCGCGAACCCGGGCCTGTACCGCCCGAGCCCGGCAAGACAGATCCGATCCCGCCCGAGATGCCGGCCGACGATCCGGCGCCGGAGGACATGCCGACGCCTGTGCCGCATCCAACGGGCCCGCCGGCGCCCGTCGGATGAAAGCCGGCGAGCAATGACCTATGCTTACCGGAAAGCAAATGGATGGAGCGAGCATGGCGACGATCCAGCGGGAGTTTTACCGAAGCGCGCGCGGCCCAACGCCCGCCGACGAAGATTGTTGGTGCTTGGTCTTTGCCCCAGAAACCAGTCGTCTGTTCGTTCGCCATGTATGGCAGGTCACGGGGCATAGTGGCGTCGACGAGTTCGAAATCGCAGAATTCCTGGAACAGCAAAGTGGCGCGCGGGACGCGTTGATAGATGATCTGTTCCGGGTTCATGCCGATGCCTAAGGGCCACAAGGCGGCCCGGTACCGCGTGATTCCAGCGACCGGTCAGGCGGCGCGGGACATGGCAAACCGCAGCCGAAGTGCGGGCATTCACTGACGAATCCGTGACTTGGTCACTCTTGCAATCGCTTGTCGACACAACCGGTCCCGTCCAAAATGAACAGGCCGCAATCTGATTTGGGGGAGTCGACAAATGAACTTCGATGCGATCGGCGCGACCTGGGCGCCACGCCTGCTCAGCATACTGCGCATCATGGCCGGCCTGATGTTGTTCGAGCACGGAACGGCAAAACTCCTGAAGTTTCCAACCGTACAGACCATGACGAATCTGGACCTTTCGTCGATGCCCGGCGTTGCCGGCTTCTTCGAGCTGATCGGCGGCGCGCTGCTGGTGCTCGGCCTCTTCACGCGACCGGTGGCCTTCATCCTCGCCGGCATGACGGCGGTCGCCTATTTCTACGCCCATGCGCCGCGCGGCTTCTTTCCGATCCTGAACGGCGGCGAGCTGGCCGCCCTCTATTGCTTCGCCTTCCTCTACCTGGCGGCGGCAGGGCCCGGCCCGTGGAGCCTCGACGCGCAACGCGGGAAGTAGCGCTTAACGCCCGCTTGTTTGGACTGTAAGGAGAAAGACGGCCGCCTTGTGCGGCCGTCTTGCTGCTGGGACGACAGGAGGTTGCATGGCGCTGAAGAGAGTGGCCCTCGAAATCGGCATGGGCACCGACATCCGCGGCGGCGACTACACCAAGGCCGCCGTGCGGGCGCTGCGCGACGCGCTGTGGCACAATTCGCTCACCGTCGCCGGCGCGGTCGGCAAGTCGAGCGACGACATGAAGGTCGAGGTGCTGATCGGCGTGCCCCAGCCCGACCAGGTCGACAAGCAGCAGGTGCTGGCGGTGCTGCCGCACGGCACCGGCACGGTGAACGTGGTCGAGGGCGGGCTGGAAATAGCCAACGAAGCCGGCACGGACAAGACGGTGATCGCCCAGGCGGCCGCCATCGTCCGGCTTGATCTCTGAGGGAGACCCAATAATGCCCGCCAAACGCGTCATCCTCGAGCTCGGCACCGGCAACGACCTGCATGGCGGCGACTACACCAAGGCCGCCCTGCGCGCCGTGCAGGATGCCCTGCATCACAGCTCGCTCACCATGCTGCGCACGCTCGGGGTCAATCCCAGGACCGGCATGTTCGTCGATGTCACGATCGGTGTGCAGCAGCCCGGCAAGGTCGACCTCGACAAGGTTCGCACCTCCCTGCCGCACGGCATCGTCACGGTGAAAGCGGTCAAGGGCGGCCTCGACGTGCCCGATCCCGAGGGCAATGATATCGCGGTGATCGCCAGCGCCGCGGTCGCCGTCCGGCTGGAGCTTCCGTGATGCTTCTCTACGAACACCCGCTCTCATCCTACGCCCAGAAGGTCAAGATCGCGCTGCGCGAGAAGGGACTCGACTTCAAGGTCGAGACGCCTCAGGCGCTGGGCTCGGGCAAGGCCGAGGGTGCGTTCGCGGCAGCCAGCCCGCGCAACGAGGTGCCGGCGCTGGTCGACGGCGACGTGCGCATCTTCGACTCGACCATCATCCTCGAATATCTCGAGGACAAATTCCCCGCCCCGCCGCTGCTGCCGCGCGATCCGGCGGCGCGCGCCAACGCGCGCATGATCGAAGAGCTCTGCGATACGCTCTACGAGGCGGTCAACTGGGGCCTGAGCGAGATCCGCTGGTTCAAGCGGGCCGAGGGCGAACTGGCCGAGAAGATGAAGGCCACCGCGGCGCGCCAGACGGCCGAGCTGCAGGACTGGCTCACCGACCGGCTGGGCGATGCCCAATGGTTCAACGGCGCCGGCTTCGGCTGGGCCGACCTCAGCGTGGCGCCCTACGTCAACCGCTCGTTCCACTATGGCTTCGGCACGCCATCGGGATCGCCGCTCGACAAGTGGCGCGACCGCATCCGCGAGCGGCCGTCGGTCGCCAAGACCTTCCGCGAGTTCGAGGCGGCCTCCGAACGCATGGGCGATGCCGCGGCGCGCCTCGCCTCGGGCGCCATCCGCCGCGAATATCGCGATCACCGTCTGGAATGGATGATGAAGTCGGGCGGGATCCAGATCGTGCTCGACGGGCTGGCCAGGAATAACATCCGGTTCACCTGGCCGCTGGGCTAGCGAGGCAAACCAGGCATCGCAGC
>JABCYT010000580.1 GCA_013290035.1 Alphaproteobacteria bacterium | reverse complement strand
AAGATGAAGTCGGTCTGCTTTTCGGGCAGGAAGTTCAGCGACGACTGGGTGCCCTTCAGGAAGCCCTTGCCGAACAGGCCGCCCGAGCCGATGGCGATCTTGGACTGGGTGATGTGATAGCCCGCGCCCAGCGGATCGCGGTCGGGATCGAGGAAGGTCAGCACGCGCTTGCGCTGGTATTCGTGCATGAACGACCAGGCGAGCGGCAGGCAGCCGACGGCGGCGACGGCGGCGCCCAGGAACATCCACAGCCGCACGCCGGCCACGAACAAGAGCGCGCCGCCACCCAGCAGCACCATCATCGCCGTGCCGAGGTCGGGCTGCACCATGACCAGCGCGACCGGCGCCAGGATCACGGCGAGCGGCGGCAGGACATAGAGGAAACGCCCGGCCTGCTCGCGGCTGAGGCCGTGGTAGTAGCGCGCCAGCACCAGGATCACCGCCACCTTGGTGATCTCGGAGGGCTGGATCTGCATCGGCCCGATCATCAGCCAGCGTTGCGCCCCCATGCCGGTCTTGCCGACCACGTCGACGGCGACCAGCAGCAGCAGCGAGGCGATGTAGATCGGCCAGGCCAGCGCCAGCCAGACCTTGGGGTGCATCAGCGCCACCACCAGCATGATGCCGAATGCCACGCCGTAGCGCACGGCATGGCGCGCCGCCCAGGGATCGAAGCGGCCGCCCGCCGCCGAGTAGAGCGCCACCACGCCGATGCCGGCGATCGCCGTCAGCACCAGCGCCAGCCCCCAGTTGATGCGCCAGATCTTCTCGGCGAAGCCGACGGGCGCCGGGGCGTCGAGCCCGACGACGGTCGATGCCGTCAGGCTCATCGCCCTCCCCTCATCACTCCGGGTCTCATCGCGACGCCATCTTGCGGTAGCGGTCGGTGTGGCGCGAGGGATCGCGCTTCATGGTCTCGACCAGCACGTCGCGGCCGATCGGGCCGGCGGTGGCGCCGCCCGCCATGCCGTGCTCGACGATGACGGCGCAGGCGTAGCGCGGATTGTCGGCCGGCCCGAAGCAGACGAACAGCGCATGGTGGCGCAGGTGCCAGGGAAGCTGCGCCTGGGTGATGCCCATGTCGCGCTCGCGGTCGGTGATGCGCTTGACCTGGGCGGTGCCGGTCTTGCCGGCGAAGCGGAACGCCGGGTCGAGCAGCTTGCCCTGGCCGTCGAGGCGCAGCGCGTTGGCCGTGCCGAAGCCGGAATTGACCACGTTGAACATGCCCTCGCGGATGATCGCCAGGTTCTGCGGGTTGAAGCGCAGCGTGGGCGCCGTGGGCTTGTCGCGCGGCGGCGGCGGCGCCAGTTCCTCGCGCGGCGTGGCCGAGGCCAGCAACAGGTTAGGCTGCACCTCGTAGCCGCCGTTGGCGATGCGCGCCGTCATGATGGCAAGCTGCAGGGGCGTGGCATTCATGTAGCCCTGGCCAATGCCGAGATTGAAGGTGTCGCCATGCTGCCAGGGTTTGCCGAGCTTCTCCTGCTTCCAGGCGCGGCTCGGCTGGATGCCGGCCGACTCGCCGGGCAGCCCGAGCTCGCTCTGCCGGCCGAAGCCCAGCCGGCCGCCGACGTCGGAGACGCGATCGATGCCGGCGCGGCGGGCGGCCTCGTAGAAGAAGCAGTCGCACGACTGGGCGATCGCCTCGGCGACGTTGGTCGAGCCGTGGCCGCCCTTCAGCCAGCAGTGGAACTTGATGCTGCCGAGCTCGATGAAGCCGCTGCAGGGCAGCCGCGTCCACGGATCGATCGCCTTGGATTCGAGGGCGGCCAGCGCCGTCACCATCTTGTAGGTCGAGCCCGGCGGATACACGCCGTTGATCGCCTTGTTGTTGAGCGGCCGCTCCGGGCTTTCAAGCAGCTCGCGCCATTCGCTCTGGGTGATGCCGCGGGCGAAGGTGTTGGGATCGAAGCCCGGCGTCGACACCATCGCCAGCACGTCGCCGGTCACCACGTCGAGCACCACCACCGAGCCGCTCTGGTGGTCCTTCATGCGCTCGGTGGCGAAGCGCTGCAGGTCGAGGTCGATGGTGAGCAGCGCGTTCGAACCGGGCTGGCCCTCGGTGCGGTCGAGCTCGCGCACCACCCGGCCGACGGAATTGACCTCGACCTGGACGGCGCCGGCACGGCCGCGCAACTCGTCCTCGAGCGAGCGCTCGACGCCCTTCTTGCCGAAGCGCAAGGTGGCGAGCTGCAGCACCGGGTCGTCGCGGCCGGCGAGATCCTCATCAGCGACGCGGCCGGTGTAGCCGATGATGTGGCTCATCAGCTCGCCTTCGGGATAGTCGCGCGTCTGGCCCAGGTCGATGAACACGCCGGGCAGGTCGGGCGCGTTGAACTCGACCCGCGCCACCTCCTCCCAGTTGAGATTCTCGCGCACCACGATCGGCTGAGCGTTGCGGCTGCGCCTGAGTTCGCGCAGCAGACGGTTCTTCTCGGCCTCGCCCAGGTTGAAGACCTGGTCGAGGCGCTCGACCAGCACTTCCACGCCGCGGCCGCGGTCGGACGTGGCCATGGCGCGGAAATTGTTGCGGTTGATGGCGAGCGGCTGGCCGGTGCGGTCGAAGATCAGGCCGCGCGACGGCGGCAGCAGCCGCAGATTGATGCGGTTCTCCTCGGCCAAGGTGGCGAAACGCTGAGTCTCGATCACCTGGAGCTGGTAGAGCCGGCCGGCCAGCGCCGCCAGCAGCACGCCCTGGGCGCCGCCCAGCAGCAGGGCGCGCCGCGTGAACAGGCTGGAGCGCTCGCCGTCGCCCTTGCGGTAGCGCATCACGGCGTGGTCTCCCCCGGCCGCGCCGTGCCGCGCGACAGCTCGGGCACGTTCAGCGGATCGCGCGCGCGCACGCGGGCGAGCAGCGGGCCCAGCACCGGATAGAGCACGATCACCACGATATACTGGACAAAGGCCTGCAGCGGATCGATGGCCGTCCAGGTCCACAGCGACGTGAAGATCCAGACCAGCAGCACGAAGCCCAGCGCCAGCAGGCAAAAGCCAAACCACTGGAAGAGAAACGGCACGCCCACGAGGTAGCGCCGGTTGTTGGCCACGGTCGCGCGGATCAGCACGAAGCCCAGCGCACTCACGCCGACCGGCGCACCGGGACCGCCCAGCAGCAGGTCGAGCAGCACGCCCATCGCCAGCAGCAGCAGTCCGGGCAGGCGCTCGGGCGTGGCCAGGCTGAACTGGAAGACGACCAGCATGGGCAGCAACGGCAGGGCGTCGGACAGATAGGGCGCGCGCAAGGGCGCCAGGGTCAGCAGCACGAAGAACAGCAGGACCGCGCCGGGCAGAACCAGGCGACCCCAGCGGTCGAGCATGGCGAGCGATCCATCGAC
>JABCYT010000579.1 GCA_013290035.1 Alphaproteobacteria bacterium | reverse complement strand
GTAGACCAGCGCCAGGCCCACAGCCATCATGGCGTACATGCAGCCGTAGACGAGGCCCTTGACCGCCAGTTCGACGAAATACATCGAGCGCCGATCGGCGCTGGTTACTTGCCCGGCGGGGGCCCCGGAGGCGCGAGAATCGCCGGGTCATCGATCACCGCGGTGCCGACGAAATTGCCGTCCTTCACCACGGTCACCTCGAGCGGCATGTACATCTCGCCGACCGCATTGAAGTAGCCGAGGGTGCCGGTCAGCATCGGGAAGTTCTTGGTGGCCGCCAGCGCCTCGCGAATCTTCTTGGGATCCGTGCTGCCGGCGCGCTTGATGGCGTCGGCCATCAGCATCACCGCCGAATAGCAGTTCGCCGCGACCGCCTCGGTATCATAGCCGGCGCGCTTCTTGAACTCCGCCTCGAACTTCTGCAGATCGGGCGGCGTCTTGCGCAGGCGGTCCATGCCGCCCACCACGAACACGCCGTCGGAAGCGTCCTTGGCGATTTCCATCAGCTTCATCGAATCGAACGCCTGGGCGCCCACGATCGGCTGCTTCAGGCCGGCGGCGCGCAACTGCGCCACCAGCGGGCCGCCGACGAAGTAGTAGCCGATGGCGTAGATCACGTCGGGATTGTCGTTCTTGACCGAGGCGATGATCGGCCCGAACTGCCGCTCGCCCAGGCCGAACGTATATTCCTTGGTGATCGTGAGCCCATCCTTGGGTGCCGCCTCCTTGAAGCCGTCGGCGATCGACTGGCCAAAATCGTTGTTCATGGTCAGCATGGTGACCTTCACCTTGCCGAACTTGTCGGCGATGAACTTCGCCGCCCCTTTGCCCTGCGGCGGTCCGAGCGTCACGCCGCGGAAGGCGAAGTTGCCGCCGCTGGTGATGTCGGGATGCACGCCGTAGGCCGAGAAGTACGGGATGCCGGCGGTCTGGAAGACCGCAGCCGCCGCCCGCGTCGGCGCGGAATAGCTGCCCGACACCGCGGCCACGACCTTGTCCTGGCCGATCAGCTTGTTGGCGATCGGCACCGCCTGGTCGGGCTTGTTCTGGTCGTCGTAGATCACGAGCTCGATCTTCTGCCCGAGCACGCCGCCCTGCTCGTTGATCCAGTCGCGCGCGATCTCCGCGCCGACGGTCGAGGACTTGCCGTCGGCCGCGGCCGGGCCCGACTGCGGCGCGTGGAAGCCGATCTTGATTTGTGCCGAAGCGCTGGTGCTGCCGGCAAACAGCAGGCCCGCCGCCAGCGCGGCCGCAACAAAACGCCTCTGCATGATCGCTCCCCCTAGGCCGTCGGATGGACCGGCACGAACACCGGCCTGAACAGATACTGACGCGTGATCTCCCAATAGCCGCGGAACACGAAGTTGTCGTTGTGCTTCAGCAGCTTCGCGCGGTTCTCGCGATAGAAACGCGGCAACTCGTACCACGGGATGGTGGGCCGCAGGTGATGCGCGACGTGCAGGTTGTTGTAAAGGAACAGCAGGCCGAACAGCGTGTTGGACTCCACGCTGGCCACGCGCCGCCCGGGCCGCGGCCCGGCGCGATGCTCGATGAAGGCGCGCAGCAGCCCCAGGCTGAAGCCGGGATAGGCGACCAGCAGGATGTACTGCCACCACGGCATGCCGCACACGCCGGACACGAACCAGAACAGCAGCGCCACCAGCACGACATGCAGTGCCCAGTGCGGCAGGTTGATGTAGTCACGGTTGCGGATGCGGCCGATCTCGCGCTGCCCCAGCTTGTAGAGCCGGAGCAACGGCCCGATCAGCAGGCGGCCGACCAGCGTCTGGTTGAACAGCAGGATGCCGCGCTCGAGCCGGCCCATGCGCGCCCAGTCGGCCTGCTTCACGTAATAGGTCTCGGTGTCCTGCCCCGGCACCGTGAGGTAGGTGTTTCGATGGTGCAGGCTGTGGCTGCGCCGGTACATCGGATAGGGAAACCACAGGCCGAGCGGCGGCATGGCGATCAGGGTGCGGAACCATTTCGGCACGCCGCGGAAGCCGTGGATGGTCTCGTGCTGCAGCGAGAACTGCCAGGCGATGACGTAGCCGCCCAGGAAGATCATCGCCCACCAGGGGATGTAGGCCTGGAACCACATCAGCAGGAACCACGCGCCGTAGATCGCCACGGCCAGGATCCAGGTCGGACCCTCGACCTCCCAGAACTTGCGTGCGATCGCCTGCATGTCAGTGCCCAACCAATTCGGCGGCGAAAAGCGGATGGGCCGTCTCGGCCAGAGGATGTCGGCGCCAGAACGCCTGCATGGCTAAAAACCTCTCTCGCAACGCATCATAGGCCGCCGTCTCGGGGCGGGCAAAGCCGTGAAGCAAGAGTTGGTCCATCAGTGCCCGCGTCGATACCCCGGCGCCGGCCGCCAGGAAGGCGGCGGCAACACCGACCGCGGCCTGGCCAGAGGCCACGACGGCCGGGATCGCGGTCGGTTCGGTGCTTTTGATGACGCGCACCTGTGCGGTGAGCGCCGGCTCGTATTTCGCCAGGAGCGCCAAGGCATAGGAATCGATGGGCGCCACCTCGGCTTTGTTCTCTATCACGGCCGTCAGCGCCCCCATCGGCGTGAAGCGCGGCTCGATGATCTCGCGATAGAGCGGCTTGTCGCCGCCATGGGCCATCAGCGCATACAGGGGCGCCGCATAGCCCGACTGCGATTCGGGCGTGGTCAGCGCCAGGCGATGGCCGAAGGTTTGCTCCAGCGACTGGAAGGGGCTATTGGCCCGCACCACGAGGTCGGTCCAGTAGCAGGCGCGACCGCCATAGGCCGCGGGCGACGGTATGGGCGCTACGACCAGGGCCGGCCGCGGCGCGGCGAGGCTCCACGGCAGGCCGCACATGAACACGGCGGCCTTGTCCGGCCGCTGCCAAAGTTCGGAGATCGGCGCGGGCGGCGCGTGGTCGACGATGTCGATCGGCGCGTCGACCTTCCCGAGCACCGCCGCCAGCAGGCTGCGCCACAGCGCCGCGACTTCGGGCGTGACGGAGTACATGCGGGCGTTGGCGATCATGCGATGCCCATATACGCCAATTGGCCCGGTCTTTGCGATGAGCAGGTTATGAAAAGACGGAATTTTCTCCAGGGCGCCACGCTGACTGCAACGCTTTCCGGTACGGCCCGGCCGACTCTGGCGCAAAAGAGCGCCGCCAAGACGTTGCGCATCATCCACAACGGCAATCTGGCCTCGCTCGACCCGATCTGGACCACCGCGCCGCCAACCAAGGACTACGGCTTCCTGACCTTCGACCAGCTCCTGGCGGTCGATTCGAACTACGTGCCGCATCCGCAGATGGCCGAGGGCTGGACCGTCGAGGAGGACGGCAA
>JABCYT010000578.1 GCA_013290035.1 Alphaproteobacteria bacterium | reverse complement strand
GCGCGCTCGCCAATCGCATCTACGGCGCGCGGGCGCGCGCCATCCAGGGCGATCAGGCGGCGATGGCGT
This sequence comes from Alphaproteobacteria bacterium, assembly GCA_013290035.1. Classification (GTDB taxonomy): domain Bacteria; phylum Pseudomonadota; class Alphaproteobacteria; order Reyranellales; family Reyranellaceae; genus Reyranella. The sequence goes on along the minus strand of JABCYT010000578.1, from coordinate 3,268 downwards.
CGATGGTCGAGGCGGCCGAGCGCGGCCTCGCCGCGCTGGCCAAGTGGCGCAAACCCGTGACGCTCGCCGACGACGTCTTCGCGCGGACCAAGCAACAGCTGGGCGCGGTGTTCAACGGCGCGCTGGGCGACGCGGCATTGCAGGCCAAGGACTACGACAAGGCGCGTCGCCACTATCGCGAGGCCGTGGCGGCCGAGCCCGACAATCTCCAGGACGTCTATCAGCTGGCCGTGGCGCAACTCGAGGGTACGCCGCTCGATGCGTTGGGCTTCTGGTATGCCGCGCGCTCCATTGCGATCGCGCGCGCCGCCAAGAGCGAGGCGGCCGCCGCCGACATCGACCGTTACGTCCGCTCGCGCTATCGCATCTATCGCGGCAGCGAGCAGGGCTGGAACGAACTGCTGGCGCGTGTCGTCGCGGGCGAGCGCGCGCCGCCCGCGGGCTTCGTCAAGTCGATCCCCCACGCCCTGACGCCGCCCGAAGCCGCCCTGCAGGTCGTCGACGAGCACGATCCCGCTTCGCTGTCCTTCGCCGACTGGGCGCTTGTCCTCAGCCATCGCGACGTCTCGCCGGCGAACAAGGCGGCGGCGGACAAGGTGTGGAAGGTGATCACCGACAAGCAGCAGGGCGGCGGCACGCGGCTCAAGCTGCCGGTGAAGGTGATCAGGGCCACGCCCGACATCATCGAGGCGGCGATCACCGACCAGGCCCAGGCCGCCAACATCGCCGATCTGCACATCGCCCTGGCCCGCCCGCTGGCACCGCTGCCCGCGGTCGGCGACAAGATCGCGATCATCGGCACCTTGAGCGACTACCGGCCGCAGCCCTTCCAGTTCATGATGACGCAGGCCGAGCTTGCGGAGGAATCGCTGCCCGTGGCCGGCGGCGCCTGCGCCGATCCACGGCCGCAGGTCTGCACGCGCGACTATCGGCCGGCCTGCGGGCTGCGCCGCGACGGCGGCCGCAAGACCTACGGCAATGCGTGCAGCGCCTGCGGCGACCCCGAGGTCGTGAGCCAGGCGGCAGGGGCCTGTCCCCAAGACTAGAGTTCAGGACGGGCTTGCCAGGAAATCACGGGATTGATAGTTAAGTGATAACTTAACTATTGTTTCTCCCAGCTGGATTTCCCGTCATGTCGCTCAAGTTCTTTTTCCACCCCCTCGCGTCATACTGCCAGAAGGTGCTGATCGCCCTCTACGAGAACGGCACGCCCTTCGAGCCGCACGTCGTCGATTTCTCGAACGAGGCTTCGGCGGCCGCTTTCAGGAAGCTGTGGCCGGTCGCCAAGATGCCGGTGCTGCGCGACGACGCGCGGGACCGCACGATCCCCGAATCCAGCATCATCATCGAGTACCTGGCGCAGCACTATCCGGGACCCGCCGAGCTCATTCCCGCGGAGGCAGAGCTCGCGCTGCAGACGCGTCTGCGCGACCGCTTCTACGATCTCTACGTCCATGAACCCATGCAGAGGATCGTCGGCGACAGGCTGCGACCCGCGGGAAAGAACGATCCGCACGGCGTCGAAGCCGCGAAGGCGCAGTTGCAGCTGTCCTACGGCATGATCGACGAGGAGATGGCGGCGCGGACCTGGGCGATGGGCGATGCCTTCACCCTGGCCGACTGCGCCGCCGGCCCGCCGCTGTTCTTCGCCAACAAGCTGATGCCGTTCGGAGGCAGCCACGAGAAGCTGGCGCGATATTTCGAGCGCCTGACGCGGCGTCCTTCCTTCGCGCGCGCGCTTGCCGAGGCCGAGCCCTACATGAAGTTCTTTCCGGGCTGAGAGGAAGCGACGTGCTGCCGTCTTCCGCCCCGCTCGATCTCGCCTTCCAGGCGCTGGCCGACCCGACCCGCCGCATCATGGTCGAGCGCCTGAGCCAAAGCCCGGCCTCGGTGAGCGAGCTCGCCCGTCCGCTCGACATGACCCTGTCCGCCGTGGTGCAGCATCTCGCGGTGCTGGAGGCGAGCGGGCTGGTGCGGTCGGAGAAAGTGGGCCGTGTGCGCACCTGCCGCATCGAACCGGCGGCCCTGCGCTCCGCCGAGCGTTGGATCAGCGAGCGCCGGGCAAGCTGGGAACGCCGCCTCGACCGCCTGGGCGACTTCCTGTCCGAAACCGAACTTCTGGCGAAACCACGGAGGAAAAAGTGAGCAAGCGATCGACCAAGCACGCCACCTTCACCATCGAGCGCAGCTTCGCCGCGCCGCCGGCCCGCGTGTTCTCAGCCTTTGCCGACGCCAAGGCCAAGGCGCGCTGGTTCGTCGGCCCCGACGAATGGCAGAAGTCGAACCTCAAGCTCGATTTCAGGGTCGGCGGCCGCGAAAGCGTGAGCGGCGGCCCGCCGGGCGGCCCCATCCACTCCTACAACGCCCTCTACCAGGACATCGTACCCAACGAGCGCATCGTGCTGACCTACGAGATGCACCTCGACAAGACGCGCATCTCGGTGACGCTCGCCACCTCCGAGTTCAAGCCGGCCGGCCAGGGAACAAAGCTCGTCTATACCGAGCAATCGGTCTTTCTCGACGGTCATGACGATGCCGGCGCCCGCGAGCACGGCACGCGTGCCCTGTTCGACAATCTCGAGGCGGCGCTCAAGCGCGCGGCGAAAGCGGCATGACGAAACGGCCGCCCGCCGCGAGGAAGGGCTGGCGTGGATGCTCGACAAGATCGGCGAGACGCTCTGATCTTCCGGACCGCGGGCGTCCCGCCCGCTCATGATTCATGAGGCGGGCGGGACGCCCGCGGTCCCATGAACTAGTGCGCCATCAAGAGCGGCACGCGGCAGGACGAGATCACCTTGCCGGTGGCGCCGCCGAAGCCCAGGAAGCTCAGCACCTGGCCGCGGCCGTAGGCGCCCATCACCAGGAGGTCGGCGCCCTTGCCGTGGGTGTAGTCCAGCAAGGCGCGGCCGCGGGCGCGGCCCGACACGGCGCCGGGATCGATGGCGTCGATGGCGGTCTTGAGCCCATGCCGGCCGAGGTTGCGCGCCAGATAAGGCGCGCCGACATCGTCGGGCGTGCTGCCCACCACCAGGATGGTGATCAGGCTGGCCTTGGCGAGGAACGGCAGGGAGTACTCGACGGCGCGTGCCGCCTGGAAGCTGCCGTTCCAGGCCACGATCACCGAGCCGAACGGGCCTTCGCCGGCAGTGGGCGGCGCGATCATGACGGGACGCGCGCATTCGTGGACCGCGGCCTCGACCGTGGCGGGCGCCACGTTCTCCGGATCGGCGCCGGGACGGCCCAGCACCAGCAGGTCGGCGCAGCGGCC
>JABCYT010000577.1 GCA_013290035.1 Alphaproteobacteria bacterium | reverse complement strand
GAATCCTGCAGCAGCTGGTACTCGCTCTTCGGCCCCCACGGCCGCGGGAGCTGGTGCTCGTAGAAGATGCCGAATTTCATGGATACAGACTCCCTGTCATCCCGAGCGAAGCGAGGGACCTTTATTGATCAGCAAAGGTCCCTCGCTTCGCTCGGGATGACAATCTTGTTGTGGCAACGCGCGTGCGTCACGCCGCCTTGCAAAACGTCACGATCCGATCGATCAGCGTCGGAATCATGCCGGCCGGGAAATCGTGCCCCCAGCCGGCATAAGTCTGGATCTCGGCGCCCGGCACCAGGCTGGCGACGTCGCGGCCGCAGGCGACCGGCAGCAGCGGGTCGTCCTCGCCATGCAGGACGAGCGTCGGCACCTTGATGCTCTTGAGCTCGGCGACCCGGTCGCCCGAGGCGATGATCGACAGATACTGCCGGGCGCCGCCCTCCGGGTACCAGCGGCGGTCGACGTTCTTCTCGACGAAGGCGCGCAGCTCGGCCTCCGGCGCCGGATAGCCTGGGCCGGCGATGGTCTGGCGAAGCTTCATGCCGTGCTTCACCCGCTGTTCGCGCGACGGTCCTTCGGGCTGGGCCGTCAGCATGGCGAGCGCCGCGGGCTTGCCCAGCGGCAGGCCGGGCCGGCCGCTGCTCGACATGATCGACACCATCGAGCGCGTGCGCCCGGGATAAAGCGCGGCGACGGTCTGCACGATCATGCCGCCCATCGAGGCGCCGACCATGTGCGCCTTGTCGAGGCCCAGCGCATCGATGAGGCCGATCGCGTCGGCCGCCATGTCCTTCACCAGGTAGGGCGCGTCGACTTTCTTGCCGCTCATCACCTTCTGGAAGGCATCGGCGATGTTGGGCACGCCCCACGCACCGAAGTCGGTCGAGAGGCCGGTGTCGCGGTTGTCGTAGCGAATGACGAAGAAGCCGCGCTTGGCCAGGCCGTGGAAGAAGGCGTCGGGCCAGATGGTGAGCTGCGCGCCCAGGCCCATGACCAGCAGCAGGGCGGGATCGCTCCTGTCGCCCGCCGTCTCGTATTCGATCTCGATGCCGTTGGCCTTCGCGCGCGCCACGTTTCCTCCCGTTCGAAAGCGAAGGTTACTTCGCCTGAAGTGCGGCGGTCAGTATCGCCCGCGCCGGGCCGCCCACCAATAGGCGAGCGGCTTCAGCCACGCGCTCATGCCGCCGAGCGAGAGCGCCGGCAGCAGGATCGGCAGCGCCGCCGGATCGACCTCAGGGCGGAGCGCGCGGGCCTCGGCCAGCAGCGCCTGGCGCTCGGGCCCCTCGCCCATCAGCCACGCCGCGGCCACGGCGCGCGCCGCGGCCTGCGTCGGCGCGTGGTCGATGCCCAGCACGGCGAGTTGCAGATCGGCCAGCGCGTGGCCCGCGCGCAGCACGTCGAGCGCGCCTTCGATCTCCTCCTCGCGCGCATCGATCAGCGCCACCAGCCTCTCCGGCGCAAGCCCGTGACGGCGCACCATTTCGCTGAGCGATTCGACGATGGGCTGCGCGCGTGGCTTGGCCGTACCCGCGGCCTCGGCCACCGCCTCGCGCCACCATTCCAGGCGGATGCGCGCCAGCATCGGTTCGCGCGTGACCGCGCGCGTGCGGGCAAGCTCGTGATCGAAGGCCAGAAGCGCCAGCAGATCGGCGCGCGCGGGCTCGGGCGCGAACAGCGCGCCCAGGAAGCGGTCGCGGTCGGCGCGCCGCACCGTGTCGAGCACATAAAGCTGCGAAGCTTCGGAGGCGCGCCAGGAATCGGTCATCGGGGGAAAACGTTGGTCGGCGACCGTTGAACGCACGGCGGTATGCGCCTACAATATGCTGATTGGGGATTCGCCAATCCCCTCAACAAGATAAGGGGAAATCCTAACATGGGTGCGATCTTTACATCACCCGGGCGCACAGTCATCGCGGGCATCGTGCTGCTCATCATCATCGTCGTCGTGGTCGGTCTGGCCACCGGCCAGATGACCCACCTCGATATGGCGTGGTCCACCTTCGCCATGCGCTGGCTGCACGTCATCAGCGGCGTGCTGTGGATCGGACTGCTGTGGTACCTGAACTTCGTGCAGGTGCCGACCATGCCGACCATCCAGCCGGTCGAGAGCCGCGTGGCCATCACCAAGTTCATCGCCCCCAACGTCCTCTTCTACTTCCGCTACGGTGCGCTGGCGACGGTGATCACCGGCCTGCTGCTGGCCTGGATGCAAGGCTACATCGTGCAGGCGCTGACCCTGCAGAAGGGCTTCATCATGATCGGCGTCGGCATGTGGATGGCGCTCATCATGGCCTTCAACGTGTGGTTCATCATCTGGCCGAACCAGCAGAAGATCCTGGGCCTCGTCGAGGCGACGGCCGAGCAGAAGGCCGCCGCCGCCAAGCCCGCGCTCTATGCCAGCCGCTTCAACACCATGTTCTCGATCGGCATGCTCTACTGCATGGTGGCGCAGCAGAACATGCCCATCTGATCCAATCGGTCGGATTGAGAACGGGGGCCTGCGGGCCCCCGTTTCTTTGAGTCTACGGCCGCCGCGCCAGCGCGAGGCCTAGGCCCGCGCCCACCAGCAGTCCGCCGGTGAGGCGGTTGCGCAGCCGCACATGCGTCATCAGGAGCGCGCGCAGGCGGCCGGCGAGCAGCGCCCACACGCTGTCGAGGACCACGGCAACGACCAGGAAGGTCACGGCCAGGAGCAGGAGCTGATCGGCGGCGGTCGGTCCGGGCGTGATGAACTGCGGCAGGAAGGCGCCGTAGAACAGCAAGGTCTTGGGATTGGTGAGCCCGACCAGGAAACCGCGGGCGAAGATCAGCCGCGCCGAGCGCGCCTGCGGGCCTATTCGGGCGAGGTTGACCGCGGGCGCGCGCCAGGCGGCGATGCCCAGCCACACCAGATAGGCCACGCCCAACCAGCGCAGCCAGTCGAAGCTCGCCGCCAGGAAATTGAGCACCGCACTCGCGCCCAGCACGGTGAGCGAGAGCTGGACCACGACGGCGCTGCTGGTGCCGGCCACGGTCAGCAAGCCGAAGCGCGCGCCATGGGCCACGCTGTTGGCCACGATCAGGGCGGCGTTGGGGCCCGGGATCACGATCAGCACGATGCAGGCCAGGACATAAGCGAGATAGAGGTCGAGCGGCATGCAAGCTGCCTACACCGGAATCAGCGCCGCCGCCACGCGCCGGCCTTCGGCCAGCAACACGTTGTAGATGCGGCACGCCGAGCCGGTGTCGACCACCTCCAGCGCCAAGCCGGCGCCCTTCAGCGCGGCCCGGATGTCGGGGGTGATGAACGCCGCCCGCTTGCCGCAGCCCAGCACCAGCAACTCGGTCGGCGCGGCGGC
>JABCYT010000576.1 GCA_013290035.1 Alphaproteobacteria bacterium | reverse complement strand
CATTTGGATGTCGGCGGCGGTGAAGTCGGCGCCGGCGAACCAGTCGCGGCTGGAAAGCTCGCTTTCGAGGAAGGCGAAGTGGTTGGAGATCTGCGGGCCGAGCAGCGTCTTGTCGGCGCCGGCCGAAATCATGCGCGCGACCGGCCGCATCAGCAAAGGCACGCGCTCGGGCAGGCGATTGAACACCAGCTTCATGAACAGAAGCGGCATCAGCGAGCCTTCGGCGTAATGCAGGAAGTAGGTATAGCGCAGCCGCTCGGGCGTGCCTGGCTGCGGCGCCAACCGGCCGTTGCCGTAGGTTTCAGCCAGGTATTCCAGGATGGCGCCCGACTCCGCGAGTGTCTTGTTGCCGTCGGTGATGACCGGCGACTTGCCGAGCGGATGGACAGCGCGCAGCGAGGCCGGCGCCTGCATCGAGGGTTCGCGCTGGTAGAGCTTGATCTCGTAGTCGAGGCCGAGCTCCTCCAGCATCCAGAGGATGCGCTGCGAGCGCGAGTTGTTGAGATGATGAACCGTGATCATAGCGCACCCGCCCGCCAGTTGCCGTGGAAGCCCGCGGGCACCTTGCCGCTGAGATGCGCGAGCGCCAGCGGTCCCTTGGCAATGTCGGTGGCCTCGAACACCGCGAGGTCGCTCCTGGCTTCAGCGGCGCGGTAGACGACGCTCAACAGCCAGCCATCGCCCTCGGCCGTATCGGGACTGCGCGGGACGAACACCGGCTCGCTCACGTGATCGCCCCGGTTGGGCCGCCAGTCCGCGTCCTTGCCGCTCTTGACGTCGTAGTGCGTAAGCTGGCGGCCTTGCTCGCGGTCGCGTGGCGAGTCGGCGGGATTGGCGGTCACAGACCAACCATGGCGGTAGTCGGCCATGGCCAGCCGGTCGTCGACGCGCGGGAACTCGCTGACGCGCTCGTCGAGCTGGAGCTCGTGGAACGCCTTGCCCTTGCCGGCAAGGTCGAAGGACCAGCGGAACAGTCGCGACGACCGCGGCTGCCTGGTCGAAGGACTGCCGTCGGGCAGCGGGAAGAGCGGCGCGATGTCGTACTTCATCACGTCGATCACGATCCGGCCATCGATCGTGTCGTAGTGGTTCATGGCATGAAAGACGTAGCAGGGCGGCAACGTCACCCACTTAACGTCGGCCACGGTGCCGTTGCGCGGCACGAAGGCGACGTGGGTGCCCTTGTCGGGTTCCCAGGCAAAAGGCGGCCGCCCGCTTTTTGCGCGTTCCAGCGATCCGGTGAGCGGGAAGACGGGCACGACGATCCAGTTCCTCGTCACGGCGAAATCGTGAATCATGCTGGCAAAAGGAATCTCGAGCATTTCCGTGCGCGTGATGTTGCCGTCCTTGTCGGCGACATGAAGGCTCACGAAAGGCGAGAACGGCCCTTTGGCCGAATAGCCGAAGAAGATCATCTCGCCGGTCTGCGGATCGAACTTCGGATGCGCGGTGAAGGGGCCTTTCACCTTCTCGCCATAGGTCACGAATCCCTTGGGCGCGAGACTCGCCGGATCGAGCCGGAAGGGCGCATGGCCTTCTTCCAGCGCCATCAACCGGCCGGCGTGCCAGACGACGTTTGTGTTGGCGGTGGTCGCGTTGAGTTTGGCCACGCTGGGATCGCGATCGCCCGGGTCATCGAGGCCGCCGAACAGGCTCTTGCCGGCCTCATGCTCGGCCAGCCACTTGGGCGTACGCACCCAGCGGTTCATGTAGGAGACGCGGCCGTTCTCAAAATGAAAGGCATGGATCATTCCGTCGCCGTCGAACCAGTGGTAGGGGCCGCGCGGCGCGAATTGCGGATTGGGACCATTGCGGTAGAGCGTGCCGTGCAGCGCTTTCGGCATGTCGCCCTGGATCCTGAGGTCGGGCTCCTCGCTCTCGCTGTGGATCGGGGCATAGTAGCCGCTCAGGAAGGGATCATCGGTCGGCGGAGACTTGGGCACCTCCGCCCGGGCGCGCGGCAGCGATCCTGTCGACAGCAGACCGACCGCCCCGACGGCTCGCATCATATGCCGTCGAGGGAGCGTGATGGGGTTTGCCATGACAGCCACTCCTTTGGAGCAAGCTTAGCCTCCGTTCGCGGCAAAATCACAGCGGACCCGGCCGCCAGTTGCCGTGGAAGCCCGCCGGCACCTTGCTGCTCAAATGGGCGAGCGCCACCGGGCCCTTGACGATGTCGGTCGCCTCGAACACCGCGAGGTCGCTGCGCGCCTCGTCGGCGCGGTAGATCACGCTCAGCACCCAGCCGTCGCCTTCGGCGGCATCCGCGCGGCGCGGCACGAACACCGGCTCGCCGAAGCGGTCGTCGGCGCCGGCGTTCCAGGTGGCGTTGCGGCCGTTCGCCAGGTCGTAGTGCGTGATGCCCTCGCGGCGCCGCACGCCCGCCTCGGCGATGTTGCCCGAGACGATCCAGCCATGGCGATAGTCGCCCATGCAAAAGCGCTCGTCGAAGCGCGGGAACTCGCCGGCGCGGTCGTCGAGCTGCACCTCCTGGAAGGTGTTGGCCTTGCCGGTGAGGTCGAAGATCCAGCGGAACAGGCGCGCCGCCGGCATCTCCTTGGATGACGGCGAACCGTCGGGCAGGGGAAACAGCGGAGCCACGTCGTATTTCATCACATCGATCACGACCTTCCCGTCGTCGGTCTCGAAATGATTCATCGGATGGAAGACGTAGCAGGCGGGCGCCGTCACCCACTTGGCGTCGGCGACGGTGCCGTTCCGCGGGATGAAGGCGATGTGCGTGCCCTTGTCGGGTTCCCAGGCGAAAGGCGGCTGGCCGCCCATGGCGCGTTCCATCGAGGAGGTGAGCGGGAAGATCGGCACGACGATCCAGTTCCTGGTGACGGCGAAGTCGTGGATCATGCTGGGGAAGGGACCTTCCAGGATCTCGGCGCGCGTCACCTTGCCGTCTTCCGTGACGGTCTGGATGCTCACTTCCTGGGTGAAGCGGCCCTTGGCGGAGTAGCCGAAGAACACCATCTCGCCGGTCTTGGGATCCATCTTGGGATGGGCGGTGAAGGGTCCGCAGAGCTTGTCGCCGTAGGTTTCGTAACCTTTCGGCATCAGGCTCGCCGGATCGAGCGCGAACGGCGCGTGCGCCTCCTCGAGCGCCAGAAGCTTGCCGCCGTGCCAGACGATGTTGGTGTTGGCGATGGTCGAATTGAGCGCCATCACCCTGGGGTCGGTGTAGCGCGGGTTGCCGAAGGTGCCGGAGAGGCCTTCGCCCTCCTTGTTCTCGATCTCCCATTTGGGCGTGCGCACCCAGCGGTTCTTGTAGGAGACGTTGCCGTTCTCGACGTGGAAGGCGTGGATCATGCCGTCGCCGCCGAACCAGTGGTACGGCCCGCGCG
>JABCYT010000575.1 GCA_013290035.1 Alphaproteobacteria bacterium | reverse complement strand
CGAGTTCAAGAAGGGCGATGCCAAGGCGGGCTTCGCCCAGGCCGACGTGGTGATCGAGAAGGACTACACCACGCAGGCCGTGCACCAGGGCTATATCGAGCCGCACGCCACGCTGGCGTCCGCCGCGGAAGACGGCCAGGTCCAGGTCTGGTCGACGACCCAGGGGCACTTCCAGGTGCGCGGCTTCTGCAGCCGGCTGCTGGGCCTCGATACCTCGCAGATCCGCGTGACGCCGACGGAAATCGGCGGCGGCTTCGGCGGCAAGACCGTGGTCTATCTCGAGCCTCTGGCCATCCGGCTCAGCCAGAAGTCGGGCAAGCCGGTGAAGATGACCATGGCGCGCGAGGATGTGTTCCGCGCCTCCGGCCCCGCGCCGGGCGGCAACGTCAAGGTGAAGATCGGCGCCAAGAAGGATGGCCGCATCGTCGCCGCCGAGTGCATCGTCGAGATGCAGGCGGGCGCCTTCCCGGGCTCGCCGGTGGGTCCTGCCTGCATGTGCAGCTTCGCCTGCTATGACATCGACAACGTCTACATCGAGGGCTTCGACGTCGTCAGCAACCGGCCCAAGGTCGCGGCCTATCGCGCGCCCGGCGCGCCGATCTCGGCGTGGGCCGTGGAATCGACGCTCGATATCCTGGCCCAGCAGCTCAAGATGGATCCCATCGACCTGCGCCTGAAGAACGCCGCCAAGCAGGGCACCAAGACGGCCTATGGCGTCACCTTCAACACCATCGGCATGGTCGAGACCCTGCAGGCGATCAAGGACTCCGAGCACTACAAGACGCCGGTCAAGCCGGGCTACGGGCGCGGCGTCGCCGCCGGCTTCTGGTTCAACATCGGCGCCGATTCCAGCGCGGCCAGCCACGTCGGCGAGGACGGCTCGGTGACGGTGATCTCGGGCAATCCCGACATCGGCGGCAGCCGCGCCTCGCTCGCCCTGATGGCGGCCGAGGAGCTCGGTGTCGACTACAACAGAGTGCGGCCGGTGATCGCCGATACGGCGTCCATCGGCTTCAACTTCGTGACAGGTGGCAGCCGCGTCACCTTCGCCACGGGTCTCGCCGTGGTGAACTCGGTGCGCGACATGATCCGCGAGCTCAAGGTGCGCGCCGCCAAGATCTGGAAGGTCGATCCGGATGCCGTGATCTGGGAGAACGGCATGGCCAAGCCCGCCGGCGCCAACGTCGGAACGTTCGAGCCGCTCACCCTCGCCGATCTCGCCGCCCAGGCGGGGCGGACCGGCGGGCCGATCAACGGCCATGCCCAGCTCAACGTCACGGGTGCCGGGCCGGGCTTCGGCGTGCACTGCGTCGACCTCAAGGTCGACGAGGACACCGGCTGCGTCACCGTCGGTCGCTACACCGCGGCGCAGGATGTCGGCACGGCGATCCATCCCTCCTACGTCGAGGGCCAGCTCCAGGGCGGCGCCGTGCAGGGCGTCGGCTGGGCGCTGAACGAGGAGTACATCTACAACTCGAAGGGCAAGCTCGAGAATCCAGGCTTCCTCGACTATCGCATGCCGGTCGCCTCCGACCTGCCGATGATCGAGACCATCCTGGTCGAGGTGCCCAATCCGCAGCATCCCTACGGCGTGCGCGGCGTCGGCGAAGTGCCGATCGTGCCGCCCACCGCCGCGGTCGGCAACGCCATCGCCCGCGCCACCGGCGTGCGCATGGTCGACCTGCCGATGTCGCCACCGCGCCTCAGCGAGGCGCTCGACGCGGCGCGGCCGAAGAGGATGATGGCGGCGGAGTAGCTTCGCTGGCAGGTCATGGTCTTCCGGACCGCGGGCGTCCCGCCCGCTGAGTTCGAAGCCTCCCATCGAGTGAGCCTGAGGCTGGGCGTGCGCGACGCTGCGCGACCGCAGGGCTTCGCGCCGCCCACGCCCGATCACCGCCTTGACCTCAAGCTTCGGAGCCTTGATCAATGATCACTACCCATCTGTCCGCAGTTTTGCTGTCTCACCCAAGGGGTGCAGTCCACAGGGAGTTTCCGCAGTTTCCGCAAGCGATTTGCCAATCAAGGGCTGCCCTCCAAAACTTCGTTTCCATCAATTCCCGCATTTTCCGCAATTTCCGCTACCCGTTTTGACCGGCCGATGTCGGGTTGCCGACACTGCTGGCAGTCCGGGGACGCCGGCACGACGCCCCCGCCCATCCGCCAAGAGCGGGGGGTCTTTAGGGCTCCAACCATCGAAGGGGCTGACATGGCGATAATCCTTCTTGCCGGGCAACGGGGAACTCATACCATGAAACTTAAGTGTAAGTCAAGCTATAGTTTATCATTTCTTTAGATCGAGACGATGCCGGATGAGGGAATAAGTAAGCACCAGTGGCGGGGGTCGAGGCCTTCGGCGTCTTGAATCCAAACGATTTTTTTTGGATCAACCGCCGCAGCCCGGGACCGCGAACGAGGATCTCCACGACCCTTCGATTTGCCCGACAAAGCCGGCGGGAGCGGCACCAGGGTCAAAACTCAATAAGCGCGCTCAGGGAAGGCGCTGCGTGATCAAGAAACCAGCTGCGCCGCCACCGTTTCCGCCGCCACACGCATGTCGTGCGCCAGCCTGACCGACGTCGCGCGATCGAGCTGGCTGACCAGGCCGACCGCCGCAATGGTGTGCGTGATCGTGCGTCGCGTGTTCAGCACGGGCACCGCGACGATCGCCACGCCGGCGATATAGTTGCCGCGGTCGATGCTGAAACCGTGGCGGCGCACGCCGGCGATTTCCTTGCGCCAGGTCTCGTAGTCGGGCGCGTTCTGCCAGCGCAGTGAGCGAAAGCGCTTCTCGATCTCGCTCCACGGATGCTCGCTGAACGCCGCGACGCAGCGGCCCGTCGCGCTGATCAGTGCGGGAAAGCGGCTGCCGACGTCGACATGCAGGCGAACCGGCGCCTGGGTGCGCGACAGCGTGACCACGATCATGTGGTCGAGGTCGGGCACTTCGACGCCGATCGCGGTCACGCCGTAGCGCTTGGACAGTTCGTCGAGCCGGGGCTGCACCAGGCTGGCGAAGTCGCTGTTCACCAGCACGGCGCGCGCCAGCGGCAGCATGCCGGTGCCCAGGCTGTAGTGCTTGGTAGCAGGGTCTACTTTCACCAGCTGCTCCGAAACCAGCGCACGCAGGATGTGGAGACATGTGCTGGGCACGAGCTTCAGCGCCTGAGCGATCGCCTTCACGCCCATGGGCGTGCGGCTGCGGCCGAGCAGGCGGAGAATCGCGACGGCCCGCGTGACGGCCGGTACAGGCCGTACCCGCGGAGCGGTCGGGGAGTTCGCAGGGTGAGGAGCCATGTTGTATATATACAACTACTAACGCTATTGTACAACTCGCGGCGTTTGACCATAGTC
>JABCYT010000574.1 GCA_013290035.1 Alphaproteobacteria bacterium | reverse complement strand
ATCTGGCGGCGCGCGGGTTGCTGGAATGACCGACGACCTCTGCCGCCTGCCGGCCTCTGTCCTGCGCGAGAAGATCGCGACAAAGCAGGTCTCGCCCGTCGAATTGACGGAAGCGGTCCTGGCGCGCGCGGAACGGCTGCAGCCGGTGCTGAATTGCTTCATCACCCTCGTCGCCGATCAGGCGCGCGCCGCGGCCAGGCAGGCCGAACATGCGGTGATGCAGGGCAAGGCGCTCGGACTCCTGCACGGCATCCCCTTCGCCGCCAAGGATCTCGTGAACACCGCCGGCGTGCGCACGACCTTCGGCTCGCTGCATTATGACGAGAACGTGCCGAAGGAGGATGCCGTCTGTGCCGCGCGTCTGAAGTCCGCCGGCGCGATCCTGTTCGGCAAGACCACGACCCCCGAATTCGGCCACAAGGCGTTGACCGACGCGCCCTTGTTCGGCCGCACGCGCAACGCCTGGAGCGCCGAGCGCACGTCGGGCGGCTCGAGCGGCGGGGCGGCCGTCGCGGTGGCGGCCGGCATCGGGCCGATCGGCATCGCCACCGACGGCGGCGGCTCGACGCGCATACCGGCGGCGGCCAACGGCATGGTCGGCCTGAAGCAGAGCAACGGCGTCATCCCGCACAGCCAGGTGGCCGATGCCTTCGGCAATTACACCTACGTCACGCCGATGACGCGCACGGTGCTGGACACCGCGCTGATGCTGCAGGCCATGGCCGGCCCCCATCCTTCCGATCCGTGGTCGATCGGCGTCGCGCCGCAGGACTATATCGCCGCGGCAAAGACCCGGGGCGATCTTTCGGGCAAGCGCATCCTCTACAGCCTGACGCTCGGCAACACGGCGGTGGCCAAGGACGTGGCGACCACGTTCGAAAGCGCGCTCGGCAAGCTGCGCGAACTCGGCGCCGAGCTGATCGAGCTCGACGAGAAGCCGCCCGACATGGAGCCGATCTGGAAGGTGATCAACCACACGACCTGGCGGGCCCGCTTCGACGATCTGATCCGCCGCGAGGACAACCGGCTGTCGCCTTCGCTGGTGCGCCAGGTCGCCATGGCGGCGGAATGGACGGGCGCCGACTACCAGCGCGCCATGTTCCAGCGCACCGATCTCTTCCGCATGGTGCAGCGCTGGTTCGCGACGGCCGACTATCTGGTGACGCCGACGCTGTCGCGCACGGCGCTGCCGATCGATCAGGATCTGTTCGAGCCCATCCGGATCGACGGCGTGGAGGTGGGCGAACTGCGCCGCAACTGGTTCCCCTATACCATGCCCTTCAACATCACCGGCCACCCTGCCCTGACGCTGTGCTGCGGCTACGATTCGGAGGGCCTGCCGATCGGCCTGCAGTTCGTCGGCCGCTTTCGCGACGAGGCCTCGGTGCTGCGCGCCGCGGCGCTCTACGAGGCGAGCGAGGACTGGCTGTCGCGATGGCCCGACCTTTAGGACGCTGTGCTGGGGGCGCGCCGCTCCAGTGGCGCGTCTTCTCATGCTCTTTTGGACCGCGAGCGTCCCGCTCGCCTCATGATCATGAGCGGGCCAGAGGCCCGCGGTCCGGAAGAGCATGACGCGCCACTGGAGTGGCGCGCCCCCGGCGATGAGGCCTCCGCCTCTTTCGGCCGAAGAGATCCAGGCGCGGGTTCTCTATCGCGACGGGCTGATCCTGGTGATCGACAAGCCGGCGGGCCTCGCCGTCCATGCCGGGCCCAGCAGGGCGCCCAACCTCGAGGAGTGCTTCGATGCGCTGCGCTTCGGCCTGCCGCGTCCGCCGGCGCTGGCCCATCGCCTCGACGCCGACACATCGGGCGTGCTGGTGCTGGGCCGACATCCGAAGGCATTGAGCAAGCTCGGCCGCCTGTTCCAGGCGCGCGACACCGAGAAGACCTACTGGGCGGTCGTGCAGGGCGCGCCGCCCGCCGCGGAAGGCGTGTTCGACCAGAAGCTGCTCAAGGTGAACACGCGGAGCGGCTGGTCGGTGAAGATCTCCGACAAGGGCCAGACGGCGGTCACGCGCTACAAGGTGCTGGGGCGCGGACCGGACATGACATGGCTGGAACTGAAGCCCGAGACCGGCCGCACCCACCAGATCCGCGTGCATTGCGCCGCGGCCGGCTGCCCGGTGATCGCCGACCGCCTCTACGGACGGGCCGAGCCCGGCACGCTGCTGCATCTGCACTCACGCAGCATCGTGCTGCCGCTGTCCAAGACCAAGCCGCCGATCACCGTGGTCGCCCCGCCGCCGCCGCACATGATCGAGGCGTTGACGGCCTGCGGCTTCAGTCCCGCGCCTTGACCCAGACCCGCAGCGGATCGCCGGTCTCGAAGCCGGCGTCGGACGCGGCCTGAAGCTCACGGCCCGATTCGTAACCGACCAGCGGCAGGCGTGGGAACATCTTCGTGGCCAACAAGCTCAGTGACCGCCACACGGCGACGGCGTCCGCTGCATCGGCCACCACGTTGGACAGCCCCACGACGCCGTCGGCGCGATACAGCATGCCGCCTGCGACGACGCCGTAGCCGCGCCGGCCCGTGAACATCGCGAAGTTCGCATCGTCGAACGGCAGCGGCGTCTTGCCCTGCGTCTCTTGCTGCCAGGCAATATCCGACGACGGTCCGTCGACGGGCATGATGTTGCGGATCCACGAGGCTTCAAACAGCACGTCAAATCCCTGCCGCGACAGATCGAGCGCGTTGAAGCTGTCCTTGACCGCCCAGCGGCCGGCGAGATTCGATTTCAACAAGATGTCGATCGTACCGCGCTGCTCGGCGATCGCCGCATCATCATGGGCGAGCGTCACCGCGTTGGGATAGAAGCGCGGCACCGGCTCGGCGTTGACCCACAAGTGCGGCAGGAACGTCCCCGGCCGGCCATGCGCGCGACACACCGCATCGCACCAGCGCGCGTTGTTGAGGGTGGCCGGGAGCGTCCAATCCTTCAGGCTCTGACTTCCTCGCGCTGGAAGATGACGTAGGCCGCGGCAAACACCACGATCATGCCGGCGATCAGGCCGGTAATCTGCGGCCAGATCAAGAGCAGACTTTGTCCGAAGGGCAGCGGCGCGCCCATGATGGCGCCGTACATCTGGCTC
This sequence comes from Alphaproteobacteria bacterium, assembly GCA_013290035.1. Classification (GTDB taxonomy): domain Bacteria; phylum Pseudomonadota; class Alphaproteobacteria; order Reyranellales; family Reyranellaceae; genus Reyranella. The sequence goes on along the minus strand of JABCYT010000574.1, from coordinate 258 downwards.
TGGATGATGGGGCCGAGCGTGCGGGTCTCGGGATTGAGCAGGCCGATCACCGCCTCGCCGAACAGGGTATTGGGCGAGAGCCGATCGAGAAACGACTGGAACTGGATCAAAGCCAGCGTCTCGTCGATCGAGGCGCGACCCGACAGCACGTCGGGCGAGGCGAACGCAACCACGATGGTGGGCACGATCAGCGGCCACACGATCAGGAAAAACAGCCAGACGCCCAGCGCGCACAAGGCCGAAGTCGCCGTCGAGCGG
>JABCYT010000573.1 GCA_013290035.1 Alphaproteobacteria bacterium | reverse complement strand
GGCGCCGTCGCTTGCCCAGGGCGAACCCAAGCGCGGCGGCACCCTGGTGGCGACCTGGGGCGGCGGCGAGCCGCAGGCCTGCTACGTTCCGGCCGGAGGCGGCTCGAGCCCGACTTTCTCCTCGTCGAAGCTGTTCGAGCGGTTGGGCAACCGCCGAATGGACGGCGTGTTCGAGGGCGAGCTGGCGGAAGCCTGGAAGCCCGCTGCCGATTTCAAGTCCTACACGATCAAGATCCGCAAGGGCGTGAAGTTCCACGACGGCAAGGACATGACCACGGATGACGTCGTCTATTCGATCGACGAGATCTGGAAGAAATACGCCGCCGGCTCGGCGCTGACCGACTTCGCCGGCGTCGAGGCACCGGACGGCGATACCGTCGTCGTCAAGTTCAGCAAGCCGGTTCCCGCCTTCTTCTTCTCCTCGCTGCTGTGCGGCAGCGTGAACTACATCGTGCCCAAGCACGTCTATGCCGGCAGCGATCCCGTCACCAACCCGGCCAACAATGCGCCGATCGCCACCGGCCCCTGGAAGTTCAAGGAATGGGTGCGCGGCAGCCACTTCGAGTACGTCAGGAACGACGCCTACTGGCGCAAGGACATGCCCTACATGGACCGCCTGATCATCCGCTACGTGCGCGATCCGGCCGGCCGCGCCGCCGCCATCGAGGCGGGCGACATCCAGATCGGCGTGTTCAATCCCGTGGCACCGCCCGACATCAAGCGGCTGAGCGCGACCGGCAAGTTCGTGGCCACGCCCAAGGGCTACGAGGAAAGCGTGTGGTCGACCACGTTGGAGTGCAACATGCGCAATCCGATCTTCGCCAAGCGCGAGGTGCGGCAAGCGATGTTCCATGCCGTCGACCGCGGCTTCATCGCCAAGACCGTCTACTACGGCTACGCACGGCCGGGCACGGGCCCGATCTACTCGCCCAACACTGAATTCTTCACCGCCGACACCTACAAGACCACCTTCGATCCCAAGAAGGCGGCGGCATTGCTCGATGCCGCGGGGTACCCGAAGAAGCCCGACGGCAAGCGCTTCACCTTGAACCTTCTGGCCGCCGGCTGGTTCACCGAGAACGGCAAGATCGGCTCTTACGTGAAGCAGGCGCTGGAAGATGTCGGCGTCGGCATCAACCTCACCGTTCCCGACCGGCCGTCGTCGATCAAGCGCATCTATACCGACTACGACTTCGACCTGGCGATCTCCAACCAGGCCAATCCCTCCGAGCCGGTGCCCTCGACGACGCAGTACTACACGTCGGACGGCATCAGGAAGGGCGTGCCCTTCCGCAACGCGTCGGGCTTCCACACCGACGAGGTCGACGCGCTGGTCGAGCAGATCAAGGTCGAGACCGATCCCGCCAAGCGCAAGGCGCTGGTGGTCGAGTTCCAGAAGATCACGACCCTGGAAGCGCCCAACCTCCCCCTGGTCGAGCTCGAATCGATCACCGTCGCCAGCACCAAGGTGCAGAACCACTCCAACGATCCCAACTACCTGGCGGCGAGCTGGTACGACATATGGCTGGCGAGCTAGCGGCGCCTCTCTCGTCCTTCATGCTCCTCTCCCCCGCCAGGGGGAGAGGCTGGGTGAGGGGGTTTCGACAACTCGTGCAGCCCCCTCGCCTAACCTCTCCCCCTCGCGCGGGAGAGGAACATGAGGGGCGGTAGGCGATAGAGATGGCTTCGGTCACGACGACAGGCGGCTCCTCGCGCCAGCTCGCCGCGCTTCGCCTTCTGCGGCGGCGGCTGATCCAGGCCGTGCCGCTCATCCTGGGCGTGGTGATCATCAATTTCTGCCTGATTCAGCTCGCGCCGGGCAGCTTTCTCGACCTGATGACCGCCGAGAACCAGGTGAGCGACCCGGCCACGGTCGAGCTTTTGCGCAAGACCTACGGGCTCGACGATCCGGTGTGGCTGCAGCTCGTGAAGTACATCTGGGCGCTGCTGCATCTCGACTTCGGCTTCTCCTACCGCCAGAACATGCCGGTCATCGACGCGATCTGGATCAATCTACCGGCCACCTTGCTGCTGATGATCTCGAGCATCGCGCTGGCTCTGGCGGTCGGGGTCGCCGCCGGCGTCATCGCCTCGATGAAGGTGCGCACCTTCTGGGACAGCCTGGTCTCGGTGCTGGCCATGTTCTTCTTCGCCGCCCCGAGCTTCTGGCTCGGCATCATGCTGATCGTGCTGTTCTCGGTGAAGCTCGGCTGGCTGCCGGTCGGCGGCATGGCGACCATCGGCGGCGGCGGCGGCGTGCTGGACATCCTGCATCATCTCCTGCTGCCGACCCTGGCGCTCGGCCTGTTCTACGCGGCGATCTACGCCCGGGTCATGCGCTCCTCGATGCTGGAGGTGGCGCAGCTCGATTTCGTGCGCACGGCGCGCGCCAAGGGCCTCAGCCGCACCAAGGTCACGATCTCGCACGTGTTGCGCAATGCGCTGCTGCCTGTCGTCACCATCCTGGGCGTGCAGATGGGCACGGTGCTGGCCGGCAGCGTGGTGATCGAAAGCGTGTTCAGCTGGCCGGGCATCGGCTCGCTGCTGTTCGACAGCGTGAGCTCGCGCAACTACCCGGTGGTGCTGGGCATCCTGGTGCTGGGCTCGCTGGTGGTGATCGCCGCCAACATCGCCGTCGACCTCGTCTACATGTGGCTCGACCCGCGTATCGAGATCCGCTGATGGCGCGCTTTGAATTTTTGGACCGCTTCGCGCGCAATCGCGGTGCGCTGATCGGCGCCTGCGTGATCCTGCTGGTGGCTCTGGTCGCCGTGCTGGCGCCGCTCTTCTTTCCGGTCGATCCGCTGCGTATCGTCGGCACCCCCGAACTATGGCCCGGAGAAGACCCCGCCTTCCCACTCGGCACCGATTCGCTCGGCCGCGACATCCTCGCCATGATCGTGCATGGGGCGCGCGCCACCTTGCTGATCGGCCTGTTCGCCTCGGCGGTGGCGACCCTGATCGGTGTCACCGTCGGCGCGGTTGCGGGCTATTTCGGCGGCTGGGTCGACGAGCTCGCCATGCGCGCGGCCGAGCTGTTCCAGACCATCCCCAACCTGATCTTCGTGCTCACCATCGTGGTCATCCTGGGCTCGACCCTCAGCAACATCGTGATCGCCATCGGCATCGTGAGCTGGACCTCCATCGCGCGCATGACCCGCGCCGAGTTTTTAGCGCTGCGCGACCGCGAGTTCGTGCAGGCCTGCCGGGCCATGGGCATGGGCAACGCCCGCATCATCGTGGGCGAGATCCTGCCCAATGCCTTGCCGCCGGTGATCGTGCTCTCCTCGCTGGTGGTGGCCGGCGCCATCCTGTTCGAATCGGCGGTGTCGTTCCTCGGGCTGGGCGATCCCA
>JABCYT010000572.1 GCA_013290035.1 Alphaproteobacteria bacterium | reverse complement strand
GAAGCCCAGCGCTGGGGCCGCTGGCTGCTGGCGCTCTACCTCGCGCTGATCGCGGGCTCGATCGTGCTGCATACCGACGTGGTGCTGTGGGTGTGGTTCATTCCGCTGCTGATCGGCCTGCCGTTCCTGCGGCTCTACCTGATGTGCGAGCACACGCTCTGCCCCAACAGCGACGACGGCTTCGCCAACACCCGCACGACGATCAGCAATCCCGTCGTGCGCTTCCTGATGTGGAACCTGCCCTATCACGCCGAGCACCACCTGTTCCCCAACATCGCCTTCCACAACCTGCCCGAGGCGCACCGCTATCTGCGGCCGCACTTGAAGTACGTCGCCCGGGGCTACGTCGGCGTGCAAGGCGAGATCATCCGCTCTCTGTCATGAACCCCGTTGTCATCCTGACGAGGGGAGCTGAATGTGAAAACGAGTGAAGGCGTGTTCGACTGTGGCAATCTCCCGCTGCAGCGCGGCGGCACGTTGAATAACGCGCGCATCGTCTACAAGACCTTCGGCACGCTCTCGCCCCGGCGCGACAACGTCATCGTCTATCCGACGAGCTACTCGGCGCATCACACCGACATCGAATGGCTGGTATCGCCCGAGCACTGCCTCGACCCCAGCCGCTATTTCATCGTCATCCCCAACATGTTCACCAACGGGCTCTCCTCATCGCCGTCGAACACGTCAGGCGATTTCCCGCAGGTCACGACCTACGACAACGTCACCCAGCAGCGCCGCCTGTTGAACGAACTGTTCGGCGTCGATCGCGTGAAGCTGGTCTATGGCTGGTCGATGGGCGCCCAGCAGGCCTATCACTGGGCGGCGTTGTTCGGCGACGTGGTCGAGCGCATCGTGGTCAATTGCGGCTCGGCGAAAACCGCGCCGCACAATTTCGTCTTCCTCGAAGGCGTGCGCACCGCGGTGCAGGCGGCGCGCACGCCGGAACAAGGCCTGCGCGCCATGGGCCGCATCTATGCCGGCTGGGCATTGAGCCAGACCTTCTATCGCCGCGAGATGTGGCGCGGCTTGGGCTTCACCAGCCTGGAGGATTTCCTGGTGCGCTCCTGGGAAGCGAGCTTCCTGCGCCGCAACGCGGCCGACCTGATGGCCCAGCTCTGGACCTGGCAGGCCGGCGACATCTCCGCCAACGACCTGTTCCGCGGCGACCTCGCGATGGCCCTGTCGGCCATCAAGGCCAAGGTCCTCTTGATGCCAAGCGCCACCGACCTCTACTTCCAGACCGACGACAACCGCGCCGAGCTGCCGCATCTGAAATACGCCCGCCTGGCCGAAATCCCCTCCGTCTGGGGCCACCGCGCCGGCAACCCCGCCGCCAATCCCGAGGACGCGGCCTTCATCGACAAGCAGGTCGCGGCGTTGTTGAATGAGTAGAGTTGATCGGCGTTAAGAAAACGGTGTCATCCCGAGCGAAGCGAGGGACCTTTAAGGCCACGAGCAAAGGTCCCTCGCTGCGCTCGGGATGACAACGAGCCACTCAGCAAGGACACTGCGTCATGCCCGACACCCTCCCTACCAACGGCCTCGTGATCGTCGCCAAGCGCGACTGCCCGACCTGCGTGCTGGTCGAGCCGGTGATGCAGAGCCTCGACCGCGCCGGCCCGCTCGCCGTCGTCAGCCAGGACGACCCGACCTTTCCCTCAGGCGTGCGCTCGGTGATCGACGACCAGGCGCTCGAACGCTCCTTCCGCCTCAACATCGAAGCCGTGCCGACCCTGATCCGCTTCAAGGACGGCCGCGAGGTCGAGCGCACCGTGGGCTGGGAGCGCACCGAATGGATGCGACTGGCCGGTGAGGCGGCCGAAGGCAAGGGCCTGCCGGCGTGGCAGCCGGGCTGCGGCTCCCGCAGCGTCGAGCCCGGCGTGCACGAGGCGCTGATCGCGCGCTACGGCGATCCCGGCCTGAAGTCGCGCGAGATCGCCGTCGGCAACTGGGACGATCCGATCGAAGCCTGCTTCGAGCGCGGCTGGAGCGACGGCCTGCCGGTCGTGCCGCCGACCGACGAGCGCATCCTGCGCATGCTGGGCGGCACGCATCGCAAGCCCGACGAGGTGGTCGGACTCATTCCGCCCAACCTCGCGCCCTGCACCGTCGAGAAGGTGGCGATCAATTCAGTGCTGGCGGGCTGCAAGCCGGAATACATGCCGGTCGTGCTGGGCGTGCTGGAGGCCGCACTCGATCCGCTGTTCGTGCTGCACGGCCTCTTATGCACCACGCACTTCTCCGGCCCGCTGGTCATCATCAACGGCCCGGCCGCCAGGGCGATCGGCATGAACAGCGGCGTCAATGCGCTGGGCCAGGGCAATCGCGCCAACGCCACGATCGGCCGCGCCCTGCAGCTCATCGTCAGGAACGTCGGCGGCGGCCTGCCCGGCGCCATCGATCGCGCGACCCTGGGCAATCCCGGCAAGTACACTTTCTGCTTCGCCGAGGACGAATCCGATCCCGACTGGGAGCCATTGTCGGTGCGCCGCGGCGTCGCTGCGGGCAAGAGCGCCGTCACCCTGTTCCACGGCGAGGGCGTGAACGGCTTCATCGACCAGAAGTCACGCACGCCCGAGGAGCTGGTGCGCTCCTTGGCGATGGGCCTCAGCGGCGTCGGTCATCCCAAGCTTTGCCTGGCCGGCAATGCCGTGCTGGTGCTGGCGCCCGAACACTACAAGATCTTCAAGGATGGTGGCTGGGGTCGCCGGCAGATCGAGGACGCGCTGTACCAGGCGCTGAAGCGGCCCGGCCGCGACCTCGTCCAGGGCGCGCAGGGCGTGGCCGAGGGCCTGCCGCAGTCGGCGGCCGACAAGATGATCGACAAGTTCCAGCCCGACGGGCTTTTGATCGTTCGCGCCGGCGGCGAAGCCGGGCTATTCTCGGCCATCATCGGCGGCTGGCCGGGTCAATCCGTGCGCGACGAATGCCAAGCCGTAACGCGGGAGATATCTCCATGAGCACGACGATCAAGCTGCGCGATCCGACGGCCGAGAGTTCGCCGACGCGGCGCGCGAGACTGGCGCCGCCGCCGTCGATCGACGGCAAGACGGTGGCGCTGATGGATATCGGCAAGTCACGTGGCGCCGAGTTCATCGACCGCCTCGAAGGCCACTTCAGGAAGGCGGGCGTCGCGACCCGGCGCTATCGCAAACCGACCAACACCAAGGTGGCGCCGATCGCGCTGATGCAGCAGATCGCCGCCGAAGCGCAGCTCGCGGTGATCGCCTTAAGCGATTGAGGCTCCTGCACATCGTGCAGTCTGCACGACCTCAATAACCTCGACAGCCGCGGCCTGCCCGGCGTCAACATCGTGACCACGGGCTTCGTCGACGGCGTAGCCGCGCAAAGCGATT
>JABCYT010000571.1 GCA_013290035.1 Alphaproteobacteria bacterium | reverse complement strand
CCAACGGGTGGCGCACGCTGGCGAGCAGCGCCAAGACAAGACCGCCGAACAGCCCGAGCGGCACCACGATCAGCGACAGCAGGATGGTGTTCAAAAGCCCCGCCAGCACGATCGGCCAGGCGGCGGCGATGATCTCGGGGTTGAAGAAGGTCTCGATCATCGCTTCCACGCGAACCGGGTCTCGATCCAGCGCGCCGCCACGACGACGGGCAGGAACAGCACGAGGTAGGCCGCGGCGCCCATCATCAGCGGCGAGGGATTGTAGGAATTGGACATGGCCGAACTCGCCTCGCCCAGGATCTCGGTGACCGCGACGACGGTGCCGAGCGCCGTGCCCTTGGTGATGGCGATGGTGCGGTTGGTGAGCGGCGGGACGGTGAGGCGGAGCGCCTGCGGCAGCACGACGGCCAGCAAGGCCTGGCCGAAGCTGAGCCCGGTCGAGCGCGCGGCCTCCCACTGGCCTTTGTGCACGGAGGTGATGCCGGCCCAGAAGATCTCCTCGGAGAAGGCCATCAGCACCAAAGCCAGCGACAGCCAGGTCGAGACGAAGCCCGAGGGCGAGATGTCGGCGGCCGGCCCGCCGAAATAGATCAGCACGATGATGACCAGCGGCGGCAGCGAGCGGAACAGGTCGACCACGAAGATGATCAGCCAGTTGATTGGCCGGACGGCGAGGCTGCGCAGCAGGGCGAGCACGAGGCCGGCCAAGAGTCCGCTGACCACGATCAGGAGGGCAAGCTCGATGGTGACGACCACGCCGGACAGGATGTCCGGCAGGTACTTCAGCATCACCTTGCCGTTGAAGAAGGTCTCGGTGAAGCGATCCCAGGCGCTCATGGCTGCGGACCGCGGGCGTCTCGCCCGCTCGTGATCATGAGCGGGCGGGACGCCCGCGGTCCGGAAGAGCATGAAAGCCCGCCGCCTAACATGACTAATGCCGCTGGATCTGGCCGATGAAGGCGCGCGTGCGGTCCTGGGTCGGGCTCTCGAAGATCGCGGCGGGCGGTCCCTGCTCGACGATCAGCCCGTCATCCATGAACACCACGCGGTCGGCGGCATTGCGGGCAAAGCCCATCTCGTGGCTGACCACGATCATGGTCATGCCGCTTTCGCGCAGGCTGCGCATGACTTCCAGCACCGAGCCCACCAGCTCCGGATCGAGGGCGCTCGTGGGCTCGTCGAACAGCATCACCCGGGGCTCGAGCGCGATCGAGCGCGCGATGGCGACCCGCTGCTGCTGGCCGCCCGAGAGCTGGCCGGGCGTGTGGTTTGCGCGATCAGCCAGCCCGACCCGCTCGAGCGCGGCGCGGCCCAGCGCGTCGGCCTCGGCGCGCGACTTGCCCGCCACCTTGCGCAGCGCCAGGGTCACGTTGCCGAGCGCCGTCATGTGCGGATAGAGGTTGAAGGACTGGAACACCATGCCGATGCGCTGGCGCGCGTGGTTGATGTCGGTTCGCGGATCGAGCATGTCGATGCCGTCGACCACCACCGAGCCGGACGACGGCTCCTCCAGCCGGTTGAGGCAACGCAGCAACGTCGACTTGCCCGACCCGGACGGCCCGATGACGAACACCAGCTCGCGCTCGGCCACGCTCAGGTCGACGCCCTTCAGGACATGCAGGGCGCCGAAATGCTTGTGGATCGCGCGCGCATCGACGATGTAATCAGCCACACTTCAGCTCGTGCGGCGTCGGATCGTAGCCCGGCATGCCGGGCACGCCGTAGCCCGGCGTGATCACCACGGCGAGGTCGTCGGCGTCGGGCTTCTTGCCGAACCACTTCTCGGCGAGCCTGGCGATGGTACCGTCCTTCTTCATGCAGTCGAGCGTGTCCTGCATCTGGTTGCGCAGCGCCACGCTGTCCTTGCGGAAGGGCGCGGCCCAGTGGGCGCGGGTTTCCTTGAGCACGAGGTCGGCCACGAATTGCGGATTTTTCGACGCGGCGTAGACGATGGTCGTGTTGCCGCCCAGCGTTGCGTAGGCGCGGCCCGAGAGCACGGCCTGCGTGGCGTCGGGCTGGGTGTCGTAGACCTGCACGGTGAAGCCGTATTTCTCACCCATCTGCTTGGAGAGCGTCTCGTAGGGCGTGCCCTTGTTGACCGAGACCGACTTTCCCTTGAGGTCCTCCCAGCCCTTGATCGGCGGCGTGCCCTTCTTGATGCCGAACTGGAAAGCGGTCCACAGGTAGCCCGCGGTGAACAGCATGTTCTCCGCCCGCTCCTTGGTCACCGTCGTCGGCGCGGCGATGAAGTCGTAGCGGCCGGACTGCATGCCGGGAATCAGCGTCGAGAAACTCACCGCGTCGAAGACGATTTCGCGGTGCATGCGCTTGGCAGCCTCGGTGAACAGATCGATCTGGAAGCCCTCGATGCCGCCGCCCAGCTTGGGCATGGCGTGCGGCGCGAAGGTGCCGTCGACGCCGGTCTTGAGCGGCGGCAGCTTGTCCTGCGCGAGTACAGGACTCGCGACGAGCAATGCCGCGACCGCGATCGCAGCAAAACGTTGCATCATTTCAGTGCCTCCCTTCCGAGAAATCCCACGATAAATCCCCAGGGCGCGACGTTAGATCAGGCATTGTTGAATGGCAATTTAGGGGTCATCCTTCATCTCATGTCCGACCGCATCCTCGTCATCAATCCCAATTCCACCGAGGCCGTCACCAAGGGCATCGACGCCGCGATGGAGCCGTTGCGCATGCCGGGTGGACCGGCGATCGAGTGCGTCACCCTGAAGGAAGGCCCGCCCGGCATCGAGAACCAGGCCCATGTCGAGCAGGTCGTCGGACCGATCGGCGACATGGTGAAGAAGCGCGACAACGACTGCTCGGCCTTCGTCATCGCCTGCTACTCCGATCCCGGCCTGCATGCCGCGCGCGAGATCACGACCAAGCCGGTGCTGGGCATCGCCGAGTGCGGCATCCTGACCGCGCTGACGCTCGGCCAGCGCTTCGGCGTGATCTCCATCCTGCGGCAATCGATTCCGCGCCATCTGCGCTATGTCGGCCAGATGGGATTGAACGACCGCATGGCCGGCGACCGCGCGATCGGACTGGGCGTCGTCGAACTCAGCAACGAAGCCACGACCTTCGCGCGCATGGCCGAGGTCGCCGCCGAGCTGCGCGACGAGGACGGCGCCGACGTGCTGGTCATGGGCTGCGCCGGCATGGCGCGCTACCGCGACCGCCTGCAACGCCATGTCGGCCTGCCGGTGGTCGAGCCGAGCCAGGCGGCCGTGTCGATGGCGATCGGCCGATCGCGGCTGGGCTGGTCGGCCTGACAGCGCGGGATGAATTTGCGGCGTTCGTTGGGGGTAATGGCCAGGAGCGTGCCGATCGACAGGCTGGGCATCGCCAGGTTCGGTG
>JABCYT010000570.1 GCA_013290035.1 Alphaproteobacteria bacterium | reverse complement strand
GCGCGACGTGCCGGTGTTCATCCGCGGCCTCGGTAACGTGCAGGCCTACAAGACGGTGGCCATCCGCTCGCGGGTCGAAGGCCAGATCGTCAAGATCTCCTTCGAGGAGGGCCAGGACGTCAAGGCAGGCGATCCGTTGTTCCAGATCGACCCCAGGCCGTTCAAGGCCATGCTCGACCAGGCCAACGCCAACCTCAAGAAGGACGAGGCCCAGCTCGAGGGCGCGCAGCTCGATCTCGAACGCTACGGCAAGCTGGTGCCGACCGGCTTCCAGTCCAAGCAGAGCTGGGACCAGCAGAAGGCCACCGTCGACGCGCTCAGGGCCTCGATCGAGGCCGACAAGGCGCAGATCGACACCGCCCAGCTCAACCTCGCCTATGCCGATATCCGCGCGCCGATCGACGGCCGCACCGGCCAACGTCTGGTCGATCTCGGCAACATGATCCAGGCCAACCAGAACACCACGCTGGTCACGATCACCCAGATCAAGCCGATCTTCGTCAACTTCACGATTCCGCAGTACGCCAACCACAATCTGCGCAAGAGCCAGGCGAAGCATCCGCTCACGGTCATCGTCTACAGCGCCGACGACACCTACAAGCTGGCCGAGGGCGAGCTCACCCTGGTCGACAATCAGATCGAAAGTCAGACCGGTACCTTGCGGCTGAAGGCCACCTTCGCCAACACCGACGAACAGCTGTGGCCGGGCGAATTCGTCAACGTGCGACTTGAGCTGGCGATGCGCAAGGACGCCGTCACCGTGCCGCAGCGCGTCGTCATGCAGGGCGCCAGCGGCACCTATGCCTATGTCGTGGGACCCGACAACACCGCCGAGCGCCGCACCATCGAGGTCGAGGCGACCCAGGACGGCTTCGCCGTGATCGGCAAGGGAATAGCGCTGGGCGAAAAGGTCGTGGTCGACGGCCAGTACCGCCTGTCCAACGGCAGCCCGGTGCGCATCGACCAGCCCGACGCCAAACCCGGGTCCGCGGCCGGCGATCCCGGGCGCAAGAGCTGACGCCATGAACGTCTCCGAGACCTACATCCGCCGACCGATCGCCACTTCCCTGATGATGCTCGGGCTCCTGGTGTTCGGGGCGGCCACCTACACCCTGTTGCCGGTTTCGGCGCTGCCCAACGTCGATTTCCCGACTATCACCGTGACGGCGACCTTACCCGGCGCCAGCCCGGAGACCATGGCGTCGTCGGTCGCCACGCCGCTCGAGCAGCAGTTCGCCGCCATCCCCGGCCTGGCGTCGATGAACTCGACCAGCGGGCTGGGCAGCACCGCGATCACTCTGCAGTTCGACCTCAACCGCAGCATCGACGGTGCCGCCACCGACGTGCAGACCGCCATCAATGCAGCCAGCGGCCTGTTGCCCAAGGACCTGCCCAACCCGCCGACCTACCGCAAGGTCAACCCTGCCGACCGGGCTGTGCTGATCTATGCCGTGTGGTCCGACGACCTGCCGATCTACAAGGTCGACGACTACGCCTTCGTGGTGCTGGCGCAGAAGCTCTCGGCGGTGAGCGGCGTGTCGCAGGTGCTGGTGGCCGGCCAGCAGGACTTCGCCGTGCGCGTGCAGACCAATCCCGTCGCCCTCGCCACCCGCGGCATCGGCATGGAGGACGTGCGCGCCGCGCTGGCCGGCGCCACCCTCAACCAGGCCAAGGGCAACCTGGAGGACGACGACCTGTCGGTGATGATCGACACCAATGATCAGCTGTTCAACGCCGAGGCCTACAAGAACATCATCATCGCCTATCGCAACGGCGCACCCGTCAAGCTCGCCGATGTCGCCCGCGTCATCGATGCCACCAAGTCGCCACGCACCGGCGCCTGGTTCAACGGCCGCCGCGCCGAGCTGTTGCTGATCTTCCGCCAGCCCGGCGCCAACACCGTGGAAATCGTCGACAAGATCAAGGCCATGATGCCGCGCCTGCTGGCCTCGATCCCGCAGAGCGTGCATGTCGACCTGATGTCGGACCGCTCCAAATCGATCCGCGATTCGGTGGCCGACGTGCAGTTCACCATGGCGCTCACCATCGGCCTGGTGATCCTGGCGATCTTCATCTTCCTGCGCCACCTGTGGGCGACCATCATCCCCTCGATCACCGTGCCGCTGTCGCTGGTCGGGACCTTCGGCATCATGTGGCTGTGCGGCTACAGCATCGACAACCTGTCGCTGATGGGTCTCACCATCGCCACCGGCTTCGTGGTCGACGATGCCATCGTGATGATCGAGAACATCGTGCGCTACATCGAGGAGGGCGAGAAGCCGCTCGACGCGGCGCTGAAAGGCGCCGGCCAGATCGGCTTCACCATCATCTCGATCACCTTCTCGCTGGTCGCCGTGTTCATTCCGCTGCTGTTCATGGGCGGCATCGTCGGCCGCCTGTTCCGCGAGTTCGCCGTGGTGGTGACCGTCGCAGTCTGCATGTCGGCCTTCGTGTCGCTCACGCTCACACCGGTGATGTGCGCCCAGTTCCTCAAGCGCCAGACCGGCCACAAGCGTGGCCGGCTCGACCAGATGTGCGAGGACGCCTTCGATGCCGTGCTGCGCGGCTACGACCGCGGCCTGAACTGGGTGTTCCGCCACCAGTTCGTGACCCTGATGTCGACCATCCTCCTGGTCTTCCTCACCGGCTACCTCTACGTCACGATTCCCAAGGGATTCTTTCCCGAGCAGGATACCGGCTTCATCTTCGGCCAGGCCGAGGCGCGCCAGGACATCTCGTTTGCCGCCATGGCGGAGATCCAGAAGCGGCTGGCCGAGATCGTCACGAAGGATCCCGCCGTCTCGGGCGTGGTGGGCTTCGTGGGCGCCACCGGCGGCAACGCGGCGGAGAACACCGCCCGCATGTTCATCCAGCTGAAACCGTTCGCCGAACGTCCGGGCGATTCCGCCCAGAAGGTGATCCAGCGACTGCGGCCCAAGGTGGCGCAGGTGCCCGGCGTGCGCTACTTCATGCAGGCCGGCCAGGACATCAATGTCGGCGGCCGGCTCAGCAAGACCGAGTTCCAGTACACCATCACCTCGACCGATGCGGACGAGCTCAACCACTGGGCGCCGATCATCGAGGAGGCGATGGCCAAGCTGCCCGAGCTGCAGGACGTGACGTCGGACCAGCAGATCGCCTCGCCGCATGTCGCCATCCAGATCGATCGCGATTCGGCCTCCAAGCTCGGCCTCTCGCTCGCCCAGATCGACCAGACGCTCTACGACGCCTTCGGCCAGCGCCAAGTCAACACCATCTACACCTCGAGCACCCAGTACAAGGTGGTGCTGGAAGTCGAGCCCAGTTTCCAAAAGGATGCGACGGCGCTATCGCGCATCTACGTCAATGCGGCGAACGGCACCCAGGTGCCG
>JABCYT010000569.1 GCA_013290035.1 Alphaproteobacteria bacterium | reverse complement strand
CAGGCCGAGGATCACGACCATGCCCAACCGGTCGCAGGCGGCGATCACATTGGCGAGCCGGGCCGCCCACGCGGGCTTGATCGCGCCTTCCGGCGTGAAGCCGCAGATCTTCCACGGCTGGTGCCACGAATATCCCTGCGGGCTGCCGCCCTGCAGGTTCAGGCAAACGCCGAGCAGTCCGTGGGCGCGGTAGGAGGGCAGGGCGGCGATGAACTCGCGGGTGCTGCGCTCGGCATCCCAATCGCCGTCGGCATAGGCCCAGGCGCCGCGTGTAAAAGGGTTCTCGTCGTCGGCAATGGCGTTGGCCATGCGGCTGTTGAACAGCAGGCCTTCGATGCGATGGCCCTGCCAGCTGCGGCCGGCGTAGGTCGGCGTGCCGTTGATGGCGAAGCCGCCGTTGGCGATCGAGACGGCGGTAGTCATGGCGCTCCCAGTAATGAGGAAGAGCATGAGCGGGCCTGGAGGCCCGCGGTCCGGCAAGACATCAGAAGCCGACGGCCGCGCCGTCGCGGCGGCTTTCGGAGGCGCCGAGATAGGGGCCGCCGTCGGGGAAGCGCCAGATGATCTGGCTGGAGCCGAAGTCGAAGCTCGGCCACTTGGTGCGGGTGATCTTGTGGCCGCGCGCCTCGAGGCCGTCGAGGGTCGCGGCTGGCATGTGCTCCTCGGTCCACACCGTGCCGTCGGTCTCGTGCACGCGCCAGCGCGGGCCGTCGATGGCGGCCTGCGGGTTCTGGCCGTAGTCGACGATGCGCGAGAAGACCTGCAGGTGGCCCTGCGGCTGCATGGCGCCGCCCATCAGGCCGAAGGTCGCGACCGGCTTGCCGTCCTTGGTGATGAAGGCGGGGATGATGGTGTGGAACGGCCGCTTCTTCGGGCCGACCTGGTTGGCATGGCCGGCCGTCGTCACGAAGCCGGTCGCGCGGTTCTGCAGCGCGATGCCCGTGCCCGGCACGACGATGCCCGAGCCGAAGCCCATGTAGTTCGACTGGATCAGCGACACCATCATGCCCGAGGCATCGGCCGTGCCGAGATAGATCGTGCCGCCGTCCTTGGGCGTGCCGGGGCCGAAGTCCTTGGCTTTCTTCGGGTCGATCAGCCTGGCGCGGCTCTTGAGGTAGTGCTTGTCGAGCATTTGCGCCGGCGTCACTTCCATGAAGCGCGGATCGGCGACGTAGCGCCAGATGTCGGCGAAGGCGAGCTTCATCGCCTCGATGCGCAGATGCGCGACCTCCGGGCCGTCGGCGTCGTGACCGGCGAGATCGAAGTTCTCGAGGATGCCCAGCGCCATGCAGGCGGCGATCCCCTGACCCGCCGGCGGGATCTCGTGCAGCGTCGTGCCGCGATAGGTGAGGCCGATGGGATCGACCCAGTCGGGCCTGTGCGCCGCCAGGTCCTCCTTGCGCAGCGTCCCGCCGGTCTCCCGGGCGTACTTGTCGATCGCCTCGGCGAGCTCGCCGCGATAGAAGGCCTCGCCCTTGCTCTCGGCGATCCTGGCGAGCGTCTTGGCCTGGTCGGGAAACTTCCACAGCTCGCCCGCCTTGGGCGCCCGGCCGCCGGGCAGGAAGGCCTTCACCCAGCTCGCCTGTCCCTTCAGCCGGTCGATGGCGCGGTCCCACTGGCGTGACACCATGTAGGAGACGCGATAGCCGTCGCTGGCATACTTGATGGCGGGCTCGAACAGGTCGGCGAAGGGCAGCTTGCCGTAGCGCTTGTGCAGCTCGACCCACAGCGACACCGCGCCCGGCGTGCTGACGCTCGCCCAGCCGACGGTCGGCATCTTGTCCTGGCCCTTGTACTGATCGGGCGTCATCAGCGCCGGCGAATGGCCCGAGGCGTTCAGCCCGACGAGCTTCGATCCGTCCCACAGGATGCAGAAGGCGTCGGCGCCGATGCCGTTGTTGGTCGGCTCGACGACGGTGATGGCGGCGGCGCTGGCGATCGCGGCATCGACCGCATTGCCGCCCTTCGCCAGCATGCGCAGGCCGGCGGTCGCCGCGAGATGCTGCGAGGAGGCGACGACGTTGGCGGCAAAGATGGGAAGCTTTTTCGCGGCATAGGGAAAATCGTAGGAAAAAGACGGCACCTGAAAATCCTTTCTACTTGTTCTTCGATGCCGTGAGGGCCTCGATGCGCGCCACGAAGCGCGGCGCCAGCAGGAACTGGCGGTGGTCCGCATCGCTCTTGCCGAACAGGCGGGAGAGGTCGAACACGCCGGAGCCCGCGATCTCGCCCATCCGCCCGGAGAGCAACACGCGTTCGCCAAGCCGCAGGGTTTTTAGCGCCGCGATGGCGCTATCGGAAAGGCCCGGCGGCGGCGTCTCGCGCGATCGTGTGGAAAACAGGTCGGCCAGCGAGCCGGCAAGCGCCAGCGCCCAGTCGTTGAACGCGTAGAGCGAAACCTGGCGCCCGACATCGACGGTGACGGCAACGGTCTGGGCGTTGCCCTCGATCCGGGTGAGCGTGCCGCACCAGCCGGCGAAGCCGCCGACCTTGTCGGCCAGCGCCACGCTCTGCTGGGCCGCTTCCTCGACCTGCAATGGGTTGTTGGAGGCGAGCGCCGGCTTGGCGAGTGCGCGCAGCCCGTCGAGGAAGCCCTTCTGCGCCGGGTTCTCCTCCTCGCATGGCGAGTCGAAGCAGCCGGCCAAAGCGAGGCCGGCGCCGCCCAGCAGGAATACGCGACGCGCCGCCGTCATGGTCTGCCGGACCGCGAGCTTCCGGCCCGCTCATACTCTGGCTCCTCTCCCCCGCTAGGGGGAGAGGCTGGGTGAGGGGGCATCGACAGCTCGCGCAACCCCCTCACCTAACCCCTCCCCCTAGCGGGGGAGAGGAATATGAAAGAAGAGGCTGAATCATGATCACTACGCCGCCTTGGCCCGCGCCTTGGCGCGCTCTTCCTCTTTCAGCTCCTTCTTGGAGAGCTTGCCGACGGGCGTCTTGGGCAGCTCGGCGCGGATCTCGAGCGCGACCGGCATCTCGTGCTTGCCGATCTTGCCCTCGAGATGCTTCTTCAGCTCCTCGAAAGTGAGCGAAGCGCCGGGCTTCAGCTTGACGAACACCTTGGGCGCTTCCTGGCGGTAGGGATCGGGGATGCCGATCACCACGCATTCGTCGACGGCGGGCAGCTCGTAGACCGCCTCCTCGATCATGCGCGGATAGACGTTGTAGCCCGACGAGATGATGAGGTCCTTGGAGCGATCGACCAGGAAGAGCCAGCCGTCGTCATCCATGTAGCCCATGTCGCCGGTGCGCAGGCCCTTCCAGTTGCTGGTGGGATGGCTGAACAGGACCTTCTCGGTCTCCTCCGGCTGCTTCCAGTAGCCCTTCATCACCTGCGGGCCGATGATGCAGACTTCGCCGACATTGTCCTTGCCGGCCG